>CBDUZS010000004.1:0-72384 GCA_965371785.1 uncultured bacterium | reverse complement strand
TGCCACAGCAGAGGTACCAGTTCCTGTGGCGTACGGGAGTTGCCCCGAGGGCTTCCCTCTGGCGCTCCAGAGCCAGGTTCAGCCCTCTCTCGATATCCTCTTCGCGGGTGACGGCGGTTGCGGCAAAACCCTTGTCCTTGAGGACCCTTACAACGTAGCCATCCGTTGTGCTGGATCCGGCTTCCGTTATCTCAGGGCCTTTACACGATATCCGGGTTTCCCTCTTGATCTCGTACCTGATGTCGACGAAATCGGCATTGATCCCGGCTATCTTCTTCCTCAGCCTGTCGAGCATGGTTTTCCTTTCCTGGGACTCCGTACATTCGCGGGAACGGGAGAAGGCTCGGGTATTCGTTGCAAGGGGTATGCTCGGTCTAAAAAATTCGATCGCGATGTGCAAATCTCAGCTGGTCAGGATCCTGATCCCCTGCCGGGGTTTTCAGGCGGGGCAGCGTAAGAAGTATTCCATGAGCAGGAATTGCTTTTGAATGGTAAGTCAGAAGATTCAGCTTGGATCGAGAAGAATATGTGTTTTGTGAATGGGCAAACGTTTCTATTGAAATAGTATGGTGTGCCTTAGAACTGAAAAACTCGAATAGGAGACCGTTTATTGACGGCGTGGTGCGGATTCCCGTAATTACTGCCGTTGCAGCTTCATTTGTCTATGACCCTTCAGTAGAATCCATCCGATCCCAACGTGAGACAAAAGGCCTAATGATACCATAATCTCGTACGGCAGGTTGACAATCGCACCCAGCATTATTGCAAAGACTCGCGAGTCCCTCTTGATGAGCTTTCCAAATAGTCCACCTGGAGGGTTCGACTGATAGCGAATCACAAACTCCTTCTTGACGTAGCTTGCCATGATGAAGCCCGTCATAGCGAATATGGCACCCAGCCATATCGCTGCATGCGGGTGTGCAAGCCAATATCCGAATGAGACTCCGGCCACTATTGCGGTGTCGGCATACCTGTCCAGAATAGTATCAAACCACCCACCGAACTTGCTCGACTGGAATCTGAGCCTGGCAACCTCGCCATCACATCCATCGACGATGGAGGATAGCTGGATCACCAGACCGGCCAGGATCGTCCATATATATCCGCCCAGACAGAACATGATTGCTCCAACGATGCCGACCGCGAAACTCAGCAGAGAGATTCCGTTGGGAGTGATAGGAGTGCGGACAAGTATCTCAGAAATCCGGCGCGACACGGGACGGTTTAGATAACGAGCAACAAAGCCGTCTTCGTCGGGTTTTGACAGACTCTGCAGCAAGGCCCTCTTGGCACTAACCAGACTATTCGGTGTGTCGATGTCGAACCAGAACCGCTTTCCAATTGTGACGGCTCGGAATTCGCGATTCCTTATCAACTCACCGAAACCGGCTGAAAGGGAGTGTTGACCCCTATCCTTGGCAACCTCCAGAGCATCAAACAGAGAGGGTTGACAGAGGAAGAACCCGGTATCAATGCCATCGAAGGATGCTTTCCCCTTGCCGATACCGGTAATGACATCTCCATCCATCTGGACTTTGGTAGCGTCATCCAGATCAAAAACACGATCAGTATGACGATCAACTGCCAGCAGACAGTCTGTTGTATTCTCTCCTGCTGTAAGCAGCAGTTGTAAAATCGCAGGATCGAAGAGGTGATCACACATCAAAAGAAAAAATGGACGACTAATATAGGGAGCTGCTGAAAGGGCGGAGGATCCATTCCCCTCTCTCCAATTCGGGTTCTCTACTGGTTTGATCAAGACGGATAATCTCTGCTCGAGTGCTCTCAGGTAGGGGATCATTTTGTCCGCATGACATCCAATTACCACATAGAACTCCAGGACCCCAACCTCTTTGCACGACAATATGGCTCTTTCTAGGAGAGTCAGACCGAGCACCGGGGTTAGAGGCTTTGGGCTTCCTTCATTCAGTCCGTTCAGGCGGTGTCCCTCGCCAGCAGCCAGTATCAGGGCTGGTAGTACCGTCCCCGTAAATGCTGGGATTGCCTTATTATCTATCATGTGCATATGGCATCACCTTTTAATTGTCGAACAAGAACTGCGTGCAGTTCGTGTGAGCCACTGGCAATAATCGAAAAACGCTGCGTTAGACATGTGATATCAGGAATCGGTTCTCCTTCCGGCCCGGATATGGTTCCTCCTGCCTCTGTGAGAATGAGAGAAGGAGCCAGGAAGTTCTCAGGTGTAAGGCGACCACGCAGATCCAAATGCGCGTCGATGGAACCGGAAGCAACCAAAGCTATTGCTTGAGTGGCGCATCCTAAGGTACGAACCCCCCGGGCACGGGAAAGGACATTGGCCAGGGGCGCTCTCACAGCAAAATGATTCATTTCGCAACTGATCATAGCACTCTCGAGAAAGTTGCATGGACCCGTGCGGATCCGCTTACCGTTGCAGAACGCGCCGTTTCCCTGCTCCGCAGTGCATATCTGCCCGGTGACCAGGTTGCCTACCAATGCATATTGAACCGTTTCAACTGAGATCGGGCACGAATATGGAATTAATGCGACAGCCATGCCAACGGGCGCTATTCCGCGCGCAAAGTTGTCCGAGCCGTCTACGGGATCCAGTACCAGCGTGAATTCCGGTTGCCCGGTACCAAACTCGCGAGGTGAACCCTCTTCTGATAGCAAGACGACCGGATAAGGAAAATGCTCCTCTATGTAACTGCAGGCCGCCTCGTCGGCTGCAAGGTCGAACCATCTAACGGAATCCCCTTTGGCATTACGTGCAGTTTTCTGGGTAGAATCAACGTCGCCAGCGGCTACAGCTCGCTGTATGTTTTGAAAAACAGACTCAAGATGGGTCAGAATCGAAATCAACGTGTTCGCAGTAAACATTCTTAGAGCCTCTTAGCAGAGAGACAGTTGCTCTCATCTCTCGGGTTTCCGCCTGTCCGAATCAGAATTGGTGAATAGCGGGCTAAACGTAGATGGGGCGGGAATAGATAACTGTCCGAGTCACCGAACTCTATCCTTTCCAGTAATTATCAAACAACCATAGTCGATCACTCTTGTCAAGCGTCATTTCAAAGAGAAGGCATACCGACAACCGCAAGAGCCCTTTTGTTTCCGACCGGAGGGAAAGCCAAAGAAGGGGTTTAGACCGAAATGCCTCTTGGCGACAGGATTTTCGTTTTCGTTCGCTCGGTAAAACCACCCTGGTTATCATCCCGGCACGTCTGATCCAGTTGTGTTTTCCCTGACGCAAGAATATAGGTGTAAATCAGGCCTATCAAAGAGATAGGGGCACTATGAGCGGTGCTGAGGACGTCCCGCGCTCTCCGGAAGCCGGAATTCTCTTCCTCCTTGTACAGGGATTCGCAAACATCCCGGGGTCAGGATCCTGCTCCCCTTTCGGGATCTTCGGGTACCAGGGCGTCGAGTTCGAGGATGTATACCCTGGGGTAGCTGAAGGGGTTCCCCTCGAATGCGGCAAAACCGTACGGGCTGATGATCACTTCCATATCGATGAACTCATCTGTTCCGGGGTCGAATGATGACGTGAAGAGCTCTCTTCCTTCTTCGTCGAACACGTCGAACCAGGGATCGGCGTGCACGCCGCTCCGGACCCATATCCTGTCTTCGGAATCGATGAAGAGGGCAGCTATGGCGATCTTCATCGCTTCCGGCTCGAATGTGAATTCTCCTCCACCGTGTCCACCTCCTCCGCCGCCGTGCCTTCCACCCGCACTGCTTGCTATCATTCTCTCGAACTCCTCGATCTCAACCTCCAGCTCTTCCTCTGTCTTCTC
Organism: uncultured bacterium; assembly: GCA_965371785.1. Taxonomy (GTDB): domain Bacteria; phylum Fermentibacterota; class Fermentibacteria; order Fermentibacterales; family JCC-6; genus CBDUZS01. Next base: position 68,611 of record CBDUZS010000004.1, on the reverse strand, counting down.
TACCGGGGAGAAGGGGCTCTCCATAGAGAAGATCTCTTCCCCGTCCGCCGAGAAGCCGAGAACCTCCCACGAGTCCGTTGAGCTGACGGAGGCGTATACGGTGCCGTCGCCTGCGACTGCAAACTTAATGTCATCCTCGAGTAACGATGAAGCGATGTCTTCCGGGTTGAAGTCTTCGGTCTGCGAGAGGGTATTCGACGACCGGTTCGGGTCCCTCCTCCCACCTCGCGAGAGTGTATCCGAACTGGTTGTCTCTGGGTCGTATGATCTTCTGATATCCGACTATCGCCTCTCCCGGTGCCGGCTGCATGACAAATGGCGCTGTTCGGGTAGAAGCCATCGACAACACGGTCGAATGAATAGTCAGGCCTGAATATGCTCAGGAGTCTGCCCCGCGGATCGGACACCGCAACTGCACCGGAAGAGAGAATACAGAGGTCAGCGGGTGCGAGGAACTCTCCAGGACCGCTCCCGGCCCTGCCGACCCTGGCTATGAACTCACCGCCAGGGGCCATGCGATGCATGCCCCTCACTTTTCCATAAGGTAATCGATCAGACGCCTGGGAGATGTGCAGGCTAGACGTTTGTCTCCTGCCACTTCAAAAGGCACTCGGGTTTGTAGCGTTGTCTGTTGAAACCCAGTTTCTCGTACGGAACCCCCTGTGCATATGCCAGCAGCTGGAAGTAGTAGACGGGAGGAGTGTTGAAATCCTCATCGAACATCTTCGATATCTTCATCTGACCGAAATCGAATTGCCCGAAACATGTCGGGCAAATCATGCCGAGGATGTCGGCATTCTCGTCGTTCACAGTTCCAAGCAGATCCCGCATCATGTTCGATGGTATATCCTCCGTCTGGCATGCCTTGCCACAGCAGAGGTACCAGTTCCTGTGGCGTACGGGAGTTGCCCCGAGGGCTTCGATCATCTTCTCGAGAACTTCAGGATTGTCAGGATTATCGACCTGCATGATGTTGCTGGGTTTCAGCAGATGACAGCCGTAGTGGATCGCTACCTTCAGACCCTCGAGAGGCCTGGTGACCGATTCCCTGATCTTTTCATACCCGGCCTCGTCACGTACCAGTGTTGCTATGTGTCTTACCTTCGTGGTTCCCTTGTACTCCCTGCCTATCCTCTTCAGACGACGGTTGACCTTGTCCCTGAGTTCGGGGTTTTCCAGGAGGTGAACGGTCTCGGAGAGTGTGGCGGTACATCCCGAGCAGTTGGTGAATACGTCCAGGCCTGTTTCCTCGACGATCGTCAGGTTCCTCGCGGCTACAGCGAGCCAGTTGAGTTTGTCCTTCGACTTGAAGTAGATGGGATCGGGACAGCAGGATGTGCCATGCAGGTCTACGATCTCTATGCCGAGCTTCGGCAGGGTTTCCCGTATGGCGAACTCCATGGCGGGATGTCGAGCTGGGATAAGGCAGCCGGGGAAGAAGGCGAAGCGTTTTGTACTTTGAGCACTTTTCGTCATCAGTCCTCCTCACCCTCCGGTCCGAAGAGTTTCCTGATCTCTTCCATGGGTACTGGTTCGAGGGGGGGGAGTCCGAAGGCATCCCTCTGCCGTTCCAGAGCCTTGCTGTAGGGTACAGTCCGCCCGGTCTCCTCGAAGGTCGTGATTATCCTGTCAACCGCCTCGGGATAGATTCCCTTGTCGGCCAGCATGTTCTTCAGAGAGATGATGACCTCGACCGGTTTCACATCCTGCGGACAGCGTTCGGAGCAGTTGTAGCAGTTCGTGCATTGCCATACTATCGAGTTCTCGCAGATGAGTTCGTCCTCGAGTCCGTACAGGACCTTGAGCATAATCTCCCTGGGGTTGAAAGTGCTGCTGTACGTCATTGCCGGACAGTCACCAACGCATGCTCCGCACTGGTAACAGAAGCTCGCCAGGTTCCCCTCCACCTTCTCAGCAAGCTTGCGACGGAAGGCGAAGTTGACTCTTACCGGTTCATCCTTCTCACTCTTGCCTGTCATCCGTAACCCCGATCTCTCCCTGCAGAGGTCAGCCAGGCGGCCTCGATTTCTTCATGAGATGTCTTATACTGTTGGAGCGGCATTCGGGGCAGGTTCGTTCCTTGTCCTCGCCCTCCTCGACCTTCTCCTCGTATTCGTAACCGCACATCATGCAGCGGAACGTCTCGATAGTCGTCTTCACCGATCAGAACTCCTCCCGGTGGGTGCAGGTCACCCATGCGGCAGCAAGTCACTTAACTGCCGCTGCTGTTTTCTTCCCCGTCTCCGCTTTCTTCTTCGGTTTGGGCTTCAGGGCTTCGACCGAGTGTTTTATCTCCTCTTTCGTAACCATTTTGCGAAGCTCTTCCATCTGCGTCATCACCTTCGCGAAACGCTGACCTTCCGCAGCGCTGATCCATTCCAGCTGCAGTCGTTCGGGTCTGATTCCCTCTTTCTCCAGCCTGTTCCAAAGCCGCTGAACACGCTTCACGGTCTCCCGGTTCGCATCGATGTAGTGGCAGTCGCTGAAGTGACAGCCCGAAACGAGCACAACCGGGGCTCCACAGCGGAAGGCTTCGAGAACCATCTCCTCAGACACCCTGGCAGAGCACATCGTTCGAACGAGCCTGTTTGTACTGGGGTACTGGAGTCGCGATATACCCGCGGTATCACCTCCGGCATAGGAGCACCAGTTACAGGCGAAGACGAAGACCTTGTCCTTTGCATTCTCCGCCAGGATAGCCCTGATCTGTGCCATGAGCTGGGCATCGGTGAAGTGGCGCATTGTGATGGCACCGAAAGCGCACGCTGCGCCGCAGTTGCCGCATCCGGCGCAGGCAGCTTCTATGACGGTGGCGATCTCACCCTTCTTCCAGTGAATTGCACCGTACGGGCAGACCTTCGCACATATGCCGCATTTCATGCACAGGTCCGGATCTATAACGCTGGTTATCGCCTCGATCTTTATCTTGCCCGCGTTGAGGAGAACCCCAGCCTTGGAAGCTGCGGCTCCAGCCTGGCAGACCGAGTCCTTGATGTCCTTTGGCGCTTCGCAGAATCCGGCGAAGTAGACGCCCCTTGTGGGTGCTTCCACCGGTCTGAGTTTGGGGTGCGACTCCATGAAGAAGCCGTCAGATGTCTTCGACAGATTGAACTGGCTCGATACCTTCTGTTGACCCTCGGAGGGCACTACGCCGACGGAGAGAACGACCATGTCCAGCTCATGTCGCTCCAGTTTCCCGGAAGTCGTGTTCTCCACGGTGAGCACGAGGTTCCTGGTTTCGGGATCCTCCTCTATGTCACCGGGTATTCCCCTGATGTAGCGGGTTCCCGCTTCCTTGGACCTCTGGTACAGGTCCTCGAAGGACTTTCCGAACGCCCTGATATCCTGGTAGAAGACGTTGTTCTCGATATCCGAGTAGTGTTCGGCCAGGAGGAGGGTGTCCTTCACCGTGTTCATACAACAGATGTTGGAGCAGTAGGGTCTACCGATCTTCGTGTTTCGCGAACCCACGCACTGGATGAAGCCAATGCGTTTCGGCTGCGTCTGATCGGATGGTCTCACGAAATGACCCATAGTTGGCCCGCCTGCGGAGATCAGCCGCTCGAACTCCATAGAGGTGATCACGTTGTCGAACCGAGAGTACCCGTACTCATCCATTTCGGTTGGATCGTAGACGTCGAGGCCGGTGGCGATTATTACCGTTCCCACCTCACGCGTTATGATCTCGTCCTCGTCGTCGTAGTTGATTGCTTCCTTTTCACAGACTATTGCGCACTCACCGCATGCAATGGGGTTATTCCCCAGGCAGTCCTTCATGTTAAGGATGTATGTACAGGGAACCGCTTGCGGAAATGGTATATAGATAGCTTTTCGCGAGGATAGACCCAGCTGGAACTCGTCGGGTACGGCAACGGGGCAAACGTCTACACAGTCCCCGCAGGAATTGCACTGATCGGGGTCTACGTACCTTGCTTTCTTTCTGATCCTGACGGTGAAGTTACCGACGTAACCGGAAACCTCTTCGATCTCGGAGAACGTCAGAAGCTCGATATTCGGATGCCGACCGACATCCATGGCCTTCGGCCCGAGTATTCATATCGAGCAGTCCATTGTGGGATAGGTCTTGTAGAGTTGTGCCATTATCCCACCGACTGATGCCTCCTTTTCCACCAGGACCACCCTGTGGCCTGAATCTGCGAGTTCGAGGGCTGCTTCTATCCCTGAGATACCGCCTCCGATGACCAGCGCTTTTCGCGTTACAGGCATGGTCATCTCCTCCTGCGGCTCGAGGAAGTGAGCCCTCCCGACTGCACTCGCCACCAGGTCCCGGGCCTTCAGGTTGGCACCATCGGGGTCCTTACGGTGAACCCATGAGCAGTGCTCCCTCAGGTTGGCCATCTCGAGGAGGTAGGGGTTGAGCCCTGCATCGCTCACACACTGCCTGAACGTGAACTCGTGCTGCCTGGGAGTGCAGGCAGCTACGACCACCCGGTCAAGGCGGTGTTCAGCGATGGCCTCCTTGATTTCGTTCTGACCAGGGTCCGCGCAGCAGTACCTGTTCCTCCCGACGTACACCACATCGGGCAGGCTGCTGGACCATTCGGCGAGTGCGGCGGTATCAACCGTGCCGGCTATGTTCGATCCGCAGTCGCAGACGAACACTCCGATCCTCAGTTGATCCTCCGTCTTCTCTGGAGTCATCACCCTCCCTTCGCTTGGTTCAGAACACTCTTCTACAATGCTTCGGCGACTATCTCTGCTACGTCGCGCAGCTCTATAGCGATATCGTCTCCGATGTTCGGGTCATTCATTGCGCACCGGTAGTGAACCTGGCACTTCGGACAGGCGGTTACCAGTATCTCGGCGTCGGTTGCCCTGGCCTCCCTGAGGCGGTTCACCTGGATCTTCTTTGAGTAGCGGTCGCAGTTCGACCAGGTGCCGCCCGCGCAGCAGATTGCACCTCGACCAGATCGCGGCATATCGATCAGTTCCACGCCTGGAACGGAGGTCAGCACCTGCCTTGGCGGGTCGTATATCCCGAGGTGTCGACCCATGCGGCAGGGGTCCTGGAATGTGACCTTCTTCTCTTCCGTCATCTGCAGTTTCAGATCCTCGGTTCTGTTGGCCAGCAGCTCTGAGATGTGCATGATCTTCGGTGGATTCGTGCTGTAGTAGGGTTTGTAGTCGATTTTCCACGTGCGGAGGCACTCGGCGCAGGATGTAACCAGGAGTTCGGCTCCGCTCTTCTCCACCAGGCTGATATTGTACTTCGCGAGAGCTTCGAAGCTGTTTCTGTCACCGTTCCAGAGGAGATCGTGTCCGCAGCACCTCTCGTCTGGTGACACCACGGGTTTCTCACCGAGGGCGTTGAGTAATCGGATAGCTGCTTTCGTTCCCCCCAGAGTTGCAACTTCGAATTCCGGGAAGAAGGCATCGAAGTACATGGTGCAGCCGGTCCAGTAGAAGACCTTCCCCTTCTTCGCGCTTACCTCGAGGGAATCGTCGATCCAGTCGAGTCTGGCCTGCTGTGTGCCCCCCCGCGCCATCATTCTCATAATGGACTGGAGAGCACCGCCGTGTGGGCACTCCGGTTCGGCAGAAGGGTCGAAGACCATCTCGCGGAGACCCTGGACCAGCCCGGTATAATCGACCTCGACGGGGCACCTCTCGTCGCACTGGCTGCACGTAAGGCAAACTGCGAGGCTTCCATCGGCCCTGATCTCCTCAATGTGAGCCAGGTTCGTTTCGAGAACATGCTTCCGCGGGCTGTAGTCAGCGCCTGCCCTTGTTATCGGGCATGTAGCCGTACACTTCCCACAGTCGTAGCAGGCCCAGGCTCTAGTTCTGCTGGCCAGCTCCTGAATCGATCCGGCGTTCTGACTGCTCACTCTGCAACACCCTTCTTGCGTATTTTTCCGCCCGGCCTGCCGCCCAGGGGATTCGGACCCAGCGCACGAACCTGGTCTGTGAATTCGTCGATGATCTCGGCGAATCGTGCTCCTTCAGCAGAGCTTATCCACTCGAGCCGAAGCCTTCCCTCCTCTATTCCGAGCATCTTCACCACGTTCATCGTTTTCTCGAACTGTTCGACTGCTCTCTCATTACCGAAGATGTAGTGGCACTCACCGAAATGGCACCCGGAAACCATGACGCCGTCCGCACCCTTCTCGAAAGCACGAAAGACGAATGCCGGCTGAATTCTCCCCGAGCACATCACCCTTATCATCCTGAAGTGCGGCTGGTGTTCGAACCGCGATACCCCAGCCGTGTCTGCCCCGGCGTAGGAGCACCAGTTGCATGCGAAAACGACAATAGAGGGGTCCCAGCTGGTCCTCTTCTTCGCGGGTGTCATACGCTCTCTTCTCCGAAGAAGGCGCTGATCATCGCGTATACCTGTCCGTCAGTGAAGTGCTTCGCGACGATTGCTCCGGACGGACACCAGCTGGCGCAGGTTCCGCAGCCCTTGCAGAGGGAAGCATTAATTCTTGCTACGAAGAGCCCGGGTTCGATCTCTTCGAGTTTCGGTGCGTTGAAGTCGCAGATCTCCTGGCATTTACCGCAGCCACGGCATTTCTCTTCGTTGACAACGGATATCGTCGGATCGAGTTTTACACTGTCGAACGCCAGGAACACTGTTGCCTTTGCCGCTGCGGCCGAAGCCTGTGCGACCGAATCGACGATATCCTTGGGTCCCTGAGCCGTCCCGGCCAGCATGACTCCTTCGACCACTGTCTCGACGGGTGCCAGATCGGCATGACGTTCGAGCAGGAATCCGTCCAGTCCGACGCTGGTCTTGAGCATCTCCTTGAACGTTTCCGTCTCGGGCTGAAGGGGTCTCATGCCCACACTGAGTACAACGAGGTCGGTTGGTACTTCCAGTTTCCTGCCGAGGAGGTCATCGAAGCATCGGACGACCTCGACCCGCTTTCTGCCCTCTACCTCCGGTTTCTGCTCGGGGGGAATCCTGATGAATAGGACTCCCTCGCCACGGGCCTGCCGGTACATCTCCTCGGCACCCGTGGATACAGTCCTTATGTCCCTGTAGAAAACGGTCGTGTCGATCCCCCGACGGTGCAGCTCCATCGCCTGTTTGATAGCGGTCGGGCAGCAGTATCGGGAACAGCCTGTGAAACCGTCTCTCTCCCGGGAGCCTACGCAGAGAATGAACGATGCGGTCTTAGGCTCTATCCCACCGAATTTCAGCTCATCACCTTTGCAGAAAGCTTTCTCGAGTTGCTCGCTTGTAATCACGTTGCCGAACTTCCCGTACCCGAACTCACCGTCCCCGGGCTCGTAGAGGTCTGCTCCGATAGCGATGATTATCGCGCCGAATGGTGCCGTTCCGGTCGTTTCTCCCTTGAACGTAACTTCAAAGCTGCCGACAAACCCTTCTATCCGGTCGACTTCGGTGTTGAGCAGTACGTCAGCACCGCTTTCTTCGAGCAGTCTGGTCTTCTTTTCAAGCACTTCCGAGGCTAATCTCATATTCGGGTAGAGATGCTTCAGACATGGGTCTGCCAGGCGTCCCCCGAGCCGGCCCGTCTTCTCCACGAGTGTTACGTGGAATCCCTGAATGGCCATGTCGGTTGCGGCCTGGATACCTGCGATTCCGCCCCCGATGACCAGAGCTGCCCTGGTCATGGGTGCTTCGGTCTGGTACAGCGGTTCGAGTCTCTTTGCCCTTGCCACGCTCATGTGGATCAGCACTCTGGCTTTCTCCTGTGCTTCGTTCACCTGCTTCGAGTGGACCCAGGAGCACTGATCCCTGATGTTGGCCATCTCCAGCAGGTAGGGGTTGAATCCTATCCGGTCGAGTGCATCGCGAAAAACCGGCTCGTGCGTGCGGGGTGTACAGGCTGCAACAACAATCCTGTTGAGACCGTGTTCCTTTATCATCTCGATCAGCTCGTCCTGACCTGTCATGGAGCATGCGAAGATGTCTTCCTTCACGGCGACAACGTCTTGAAGCGTCGATGCGAAGTCCACCAGGTTCTCGATGTCCAGCACGCCTGCTATGTTCATCCCACAATGACAGATCAGAACGCCAACGCGTGGAGGACCGGAGAGGTCCATGGGCTCGACCTTCCTCTCTTCCTCTTCCTTCCTGTGTGCAGCAAGGTAGAGTCCTGCTCTCGCTGCAGATGCCGACGCCTGCGCAACGCAGTCGGGTATTATCTGGGGACCTACTGCACTCCCGCAAACGTAGATGCCCTCCCTTGTGGATTCGACGGCCGAGATTGCTGCATCTTTACGGGCGATGAATCCGTACTCGTCAGTGTCTATTCCCAGAATGCCTGCCAGCTCCACCGCACCATCGTTTGGTGCTGCTGCAACCGAAAGGACGACCATGTCTGCAGGTATGCGTCTCTGTTCGTGACCCAGGGTGTCCTCTACGAAGACCTCCAGCGTGTCACCGTCGGGCAGGTGATCCACTTTCGCGGGTCGTCCCCTGATGTACACGGCACTCTCCTCGTTGAACGAGCGCTGAACGAAGTCGTCGAAACCTTTTCCGAAGGCACGCAGGTCGGTGTAGAGGATGGATATCTCCTCGATTTCTGGTTGATGCTGACGTATCAGCATGGAATCCTTGACCGCGTTCATGCAGCAGAACCTGCTGCAGTAAGGTCTGCCGCCCTCACCCCTTGCCCCGACGCACTGGATGAATACAATGCGCCTCGGAACCTTTCTGTCGGAGGGACGCACCACGTGACCCTGTGTCACACCTGCGGGACTTAGCATGCGTTCGAGCTCGAGGCTTGTGACGACGTTCGGCAGGCGTCCGTACCCGTAGTTACCAAGCTTCCTTGCGTCGAACTCCTTGAAGCCGACAGCGACCAGTATGGCTCCAACGTCTAATTCGAGGTCTTCTACCGTCATGTCGAAGTCTATTGCGTTCACGTCACAGGCCTTCTGACAGTGACCGCACACGAGGATGTTGGGTACGTAGTCGGAGTCTTTCTTTTGCTTGGCTGTCTGAACTTTCGCGAACCTCTGCTTCTGTTTCTCGGTCAGGAAGCTCATGAAATTGAGGCAGGCATCGGGATCGATGGTATAAGTAGATGGAACGGACTGCGGGTAGGGTCTGTAGATCGCTTTCCTGGCCTTGAGTCCCATGTCGAACTCGTTGCCGCCGACCTGTGGGCAGACATCCTCGCACTGGCCGCATGCCACGCAGGACTCTAGCACGTAGCGGGGATACCTTCGGATTTTCACATGGAAACTGCCAGGGTCACCTTCGCATTCGATGACCTCCGCATTCGTCACCAGGTCGATCAGAGGATGCCGCCCGGCATCCATGGCCTTGGGCCCGAATATTCAAGTGGAGCAGTACATCGAGGGAAAGGTCTTGGCCAGCTGAGCCATCCGGCCGCCCAGGGCCGGGGACCTCTCCACGAGGGTCACTGGAATCCTTGCATCCGCAAGGTCGAGAGCGGCCTGTATGCCCGCAATTCCTCCACCTATGACCAGAGCCCTCTTCTCGACTACCGGTTCCTCCTCCATGATCTCCGGATCCCGGTCAGTTTCTTGGTCCTGCATATGCTATCCAGTCTTCTTCGTTCCGGCTGACTTCTTTTTCGCACTGCCGGTTTTCCCCTTGCCGTACTCCTCCTGAAAGTAGTTCCAGCCGGCGTCGAATGCTTTGAGGTTCAGCTCCTCCGTGCCTGGAGGAACGGAATGCTCCACCGAGCTCCGCATCTGTAAACGGCTGACGATCCCTGAAGCTGCGGCAAAGAAACCGACCATCACTATGTTCTGTACAATAGTCCTGCCCAGTGACTCGGCGATTCTCGTCGAGGATATCCCATAGGAGGGCTGGCCCTTTTTCAGTTCAGGCTTCACGAGATCCTTTTCGTAGCACAGGATGCCCTTTGGTTTGAGTTCGTCTCTGAACTTGTCGTAGCCCTCGGAGGACATGACGACGAAGAAGTCCGGCCTGTGTATGTACGGGTAGAGCACCTCGGTATCTGAAAGGGTGAGTGTGGTGCTGCACGCGGAACCACGTGCTTCGGGACCGAAGCTCTGTATCATGGTTGCGTGGTGTCCGGCTTCGACTGCAAAAGCACGCCCGACGATATGACCTGAGAGCACGACGCCCTGTCCTCCGAACCCGGTAATGCGTATTTCGATCCTCTTACTCATGGAGCCACCCCCCATCCGGGGGCATGGGAACGAACTTGTCTCCGAGCGTTCTCTCGTAGTGTGCGGTCCTGCTTTCACTGAAGGATGGTCTCTCCCTGTCGATGAACTTGCCGCAGATGATCTTCTTCTGGAAGTCAATCGCCAGCTCTCTGGTGTCGGCTCCATGGCGGATCTCGGCGTTGTCGTGATAGAAACGCATCAGATCCAGCCCGGATCCAAGCTTGTTCAGCCGCGAGTAGAGAGTGGAGCAGGGGGTTATGACTTCGATCAGACGGAAGCCCTTCTTCTGGAGAGCTTCCTTGAAGGCCTTGGTAACCCTTCTTATGTGCAGGCTCGTCCAGCGTGCCACGTAGTTGGCGCCGCAGCAGTCAGCGAGGTAGGGGATGTTGAACGGCTGTTCGTAATTGCCGAAGGGCATGGTGGATGACTTTGCAGAGATCGGTGTCGTCGGAGCGTTCTGACCGCCGGTCATGGCGTAGATGAAGTTGTTTATCAGGATCACCAGAAGGTCGATATTCCTTCTGGCGGCATGGATGAAGTGGTTACCACCGATGCCCACCAGGTCGCCGTCCCCGGAGAACACGGTAACATTCAGTTCGGGTCTGCCCAGGTGGAGACCAGTTGCGAATGGTATCGCCCTTCCGTGAGTCGTGTGGAACGCATCGAGTTTCATGTACCCGGCCACCCGGCCGGTACACCCTATTCCGGAGACGATGGCGCACTTGTCCAGGTCCATCTCCAGTTCTCCCAGGGCCGTTGCGAAACACTTGACGACGGTGCCTATTCCGCAAGTGGGACACCATATGTGGGGAATACGATCCATCCGGAGGTATGGTGATATCGGATGCTCTACGGTTGCTGCTGTACCTGACTCTGGTGCGCTCATTTCGCTGCCTCCATGATCGCCTTGCAGATGCACTCCGGGTCGTGTACACTGCCTCCCCCGTGGGGTACGCATATCGCTTCAGCCTTGTCCCCGGCGCACCTCTCCACCTCGAGCACTATCTGCCCGTAGTTTATCTCCGGAACAACAAAAGCCTTGACCTTAGAGGCGAGGTCCCTGATGAGCTTCTCGGGGAAGGGCCAGATAACGATCAGCCTTATGAAGCCGACCTTGACCCCCTTCTTCCTCGCCATGTCGATCCCCATGCGGGTGACCCTGGAGGTGATTCCGTAGGCAAGAACCACTACTTCTGCTCCATCGAGATCCTCTTCATCGTATCGCGTGATCTTGTCAACGTTGTTCCGTATCTTGTCTATCAGGTGGCGGACGTTCCACTCCTGGCAGTCCGTGCTCATTAGAGGATAACCCCGTTTGTCATGGGTCAGTCCTGTGGTGTGGAACCTGTACCCGTCGCCTGCCCTGACGAACTCGGGAATGGAATCCCCTTCGAAATCGTAGGGATAGTAATCTTCAGGGCTCTTGGAGGAGAGTATCCTGGGAGTGATCTCTATCTCCGAAGCCGGAGGAATCACTACCTTCTCGGTCATGTGGCCGACGCATTCATCCAGCATCAGCATCACCGGTACCCTGTAGACCTCCGAGAGGTTGAAGGCTTCGATGCAGAGGTCGAAGGCCTCCTGAGGGGACTGCGGGCTGAGGGCAATTATTTCGTAGTCGCCATGAGAACCCCAGCGCGCCTGCATGATGTCAGCCTGCCCGACCATCGTCGGCAGTCCGGTAGACGGTCCCCCGCGCATAACGTTCACGATTACGCAGGGTGTTTCCATCATCGCGGCCAGTCCGATGTTCTCCATCATCAGGCTGAATCCGGGTCCACTGGTGACGGTCAGGGACTTCGATCCCGTCCATGCGGCGCCAACAACCGCTGCCATACTCCCCAGTTCGTCCTCCATCTGGATGAACGTTCCTCCCATGAATGGGAATCTCCGCGAGATCCTCTCCACAACTTCTGTAGAGGGCGTGATCGGGTATCCTGCCACGAAACGGCAGCCCGCGGCCATCGCGCCCTCACCGCAAGCGAAGTCACCGTCCAGGTAGTGGACACCGGTCAGCACACCTGCTGGGTCTGCTTTCACAGCGATTCCCTCCTTATTCCTCTGAGTTCCCGGACTCTTCCGGTGATTCCTCTTCGGGTGATTCAACGCTGAAGATGGCGAAGTCGGGGCATATCATCTCGCAGAGGTTGCAGTTGACGCATTCGCCCTCCTTGATAACCTTGGGAGGATGATAACCCTTTGCATTGAACTCTTCGGACATGACCAGAACTTCCTTCGGGCAGTACTCCACACAGAAGCCACAACCCTTGCACCTTTCTGCGATGATGGTGACGGTACCGTGCGGGATCTTCACCTTGTCGATGTCCAGGGGCTTGCGCCAGTACTTCATTTTACACTCCCTCGTGCAGTCGCTGCAGGATAAACGGCGACATGAGGTTCAAACTGTTGAATGTGTATTCGGGTTCAATCTCTCCTGATGGAGGGCAATCTGCTGGAAGGGTTCTGTTTACCTGAACCTTCTCCACTGAGTGAATCTCCTAGACACAAGGTTCCAGTTCTTTTTCCCAACTCAGAAAGATATGATAACAGGTCGCAAATGAATGTGTTAGTCAGGACCTGAGTGCTTTTTACTCTGCCGATCAATGGATCGAGTTGCCGAATCTCGCAGTCATCAGGCTTTGTTCGACTACCTCTTCAGTTTCTTGCTGAGATACACGCGTAATGGACACTGGCAGAAGTGCCCCTCTCCAAAAGAAAGGGAAAAAGGACAACCCTGGGGATTGTCATCCAGGCATTCCAGGTAGCTTTCCAGCCCGAAATCCTTTGCCTGGCACATACGCTCGAAACCGGACTCCACGCATATAAAATCTCTGGGACACTGCATTCCGTCAACGATTTCCTCAATCTTCTTTCTGTCCTCTTCTTTCATTATTTCCCTACTCTCCGTGTATCTTATTTCTCTTTCTACTCCGATCGACGCAGTATGTTTCCTCAATGCCGAACCTGTGACAGGTTCCCATGTTAATTGAGCTGATGCAAGGGATGAACGGTCATTTGATAATCCGATCAGGCAAATGGGATGGTTCTCCGTCTGAAGAAGTCATAGAGTACGACCAGGATCGTGGTAACCGAATAGTCAACCGGGGTGATTTCATGGAGATACTTCAAGCCAGGACCGTCGAGGAAATCGAAGAGGTTCGCGTTCTGTTCCGGGAGTACGAAACCTTTCTGAACGTGGATCTCTGTTTTCAGGGGTTCGAGGAGGAGCTGGCAGGACTTCCCGGGAAGTACTCCCCTCCAGACGGAGCCCTTCTGATAGCGCTCGGAAGAGTGGGTGCTGCAGGATGCGTCGCACTCAGAAAGCTGGAAGATGGGATCTGCGAGGTGAAGCGGCTGTACGTCAGGCCTGAATTCAGGGGGAGGGGGCTCGGAAGGAAACTGGCGAACAGCGTGGTGAAGACGGCAATTGAATCAGGCTACTCCACCATGCGCCTGGATACGCTTGACAGATTGAAAAGTGCGATGAAGCTCTACGAATCGATGGGCTTCCTCGAATGTGACACGTACTACGAGAATCCTCTTTCCGGTGTCGTCTACTGGGAGCTTGACCTGATGGAATCCGATAACGGAAGACCAGGGGGTACAATGAAGATCAAACAGTTCCGATACTCCGCAGATAATCTGGGTTATCTGATCTACGGAAACCGGTCCGCCATGGCAGTCGACGGCGGAGCCGTCGAACAGATTCTGGATTTTGTACGAACGAAAGATCTCGAGCTCTTATACGTCACCAACACTCATTCCCATTGCGATCATACAACCGGGAATCGAGCTCTTCTCGAGCAGTCGGGCGCAGAATTTCTGAGCACTGAAGCCCTTCTCGCAATGGGTTTCGTAGAACTCGATGGTGAAAGAATCCGTGTGATTCATACACCGGGCCACACAGAGGATTCGGTTTGCTTCTACTTCGACAACGTGCTCGTTTCAGGTGACACTCTGTTCAACGGCAAGGTAGGCAGGTGTTTTACCGATGATCTCGTCTCCTTTTTCCAGTCCATCGGCAAGCTTCTCGAACTCCCGGGGGAGACGGTTGTATACGCCGGTCATGACTACGTGGAGGAGTACATTGAGTTCGCTCGTCGACTCGATCCCGAAAACCTGTTCTTCGATTCCTACATGGCTGACTACGACCCTGCTCACGTACGGGCAACACTCGAACTTGAGAAGAGAATTGACCCGTTCCTGAGATTCAATGACGTGGAAATCGTATCCTTTCTTGCCGGAAAGGGTTTGCCTGCAGATACCGAGATGGATCGCTGGAACTCTCTTATCAGCCTAATGTGAGTGAACTGGCAAGGGAATGACGAAACCGGGACCTAGACTTATTCAGGTTGGGCTGTTGGCTGTAATGATGGCCTATCTCGAAGCTGCAGTCGTCGTATACCTCCGGGCCATGTACGGGATAGAAGATCTGCTGCAGGATATTCCGCTCATGACCGACCTGTACACCGTTATTGAGATTGGTCGAGAAGCTGTCACCCTGATAATCCTCGTACTGATAGGCTGGATTGCCGGACGACGGTGGCAGGACAGGGTCGGCTATTCCGTGTTCGCGTTTGGTTTGTGGGATATTTTCTACTACATCTGGCTGGCAATCTTCATAGGATGGCCGAAGTCTCTGCTCGACTGGGACCTGCTCTTTCTGATACCGCTTCCATGGTGGGGTCCTGTGTTGTCCCCACTGCTCATTGCCGTGATGATGGTCGCAGGGGGAGGGATAGCCGTCTTGAAGACTGAACGGGAACAGAAGCTGAGGTTTACGCTCGTTGATCTGATCGTTATCGCCTTCAGTACGTTGCTGGCTCTGTACGTGTTCATGAAGGATGCTCTGCATGCATTGCCTGCCGGTATCGAAGCCCTGAGTCAGGTGCGACCTTCCGGTTTCAGCTGGCCTCTGTTTCTCATCTCACTGGCGGGTATGACTCTCTTCCTGTTGAGAATGTCGAGGAGCAAAGGAAAAGGCAAAGGGACACAGGAATCTGCTCTCGAGAGAGGAAGGTGAAGAGGTCTGGTTACCGGCTGGATCCAACGGTTATTCAATACCCCCGATTGAAAGGTGAAACAGACGTATGAATTCAAGACTGGTTCTGCTGCTGATTCTTGCTGCCCTGACCATCGTATTCATCGTTCAGAATGTAGCAGTAATTGAGATTCGATTCCTCTTCTGGTCCGTTTCCATGTCGGGGGCTCTTCTGGTTTTCCTGTTCATCGCAACCGGTACCGTCATCGGCTGGATGCTCAGCAGTTTCGAACACCACAGGAAGAAGAACAGGTCCGATCTGAAAACCGATAGGGAAGGGAAGTGATCCCCTCGGACCTTTGATTCCAGCCTTCGAAAGCCCCTCATGTTCAGCCTGGAAATACCATGTTGGACCTCTACAGGGAAAAGAGTATAAATGTGATTAATTCTGCTCTGCTGCATACGAACCGGAGGGGATTCCTTGATGGCGGATGAGAACGCTCATCTCTCTGCAGCAAGTAATGGTAAATCAAACGGTAGCGAGGTTTTGCGTCTTGCCGGAGAACCGGAAAGCGATTCGTGGCACTCAATCCGATTGAACTCCGATACCTCCTCCGAGCACCTGCGGAACCAGGTTACATGGTTCATCTTCGTCACTCTCACTGTTTCGATGTTCATCTTCTGATCCACATTCCTGCAGCAGTTCCGTATGCATGAACTCAGAACCGGTAATCACAATCGAGTACATCGGCAAAGTCTGAAGCGACATCGAGTCCAATGTAAACCTGACGGGCCCCGAAGCGAATGAGCACCGATTTCTACAGAATGACCGCACGTGAAACCCTCGATGCTCTTGAATCCACTGAAAAGGGGTTGCCCCGGAAGACCGCGGAGCGTTACCGCGAGGAATACGGTCTGAACGAGATAATCGCCGATACCGCCATTCCAAAGTGGCTTCTCTTCCTGACACAGTTCCGGAACCTGTTGGTTATCGTGTTGATCATCGCGGGAACGATATCGATCGCTATCGGCAGCTTCAGTGACGGAATTGTGATGTTCCTGATCGTACTCATAAACGCAGCGATCGGTTTCGCTCAGGAGTACAAGGCCAGCAAGATTCTGGAGCGGCTGAAAGAGCTGATAAAGTCACCAACCAAGATCATGGTGGATGGCGAGCTGCAGGAAGTTTCGCAGTCGATGCTCGTACCGGGTGATGTGGTGGAGATAGATGCAGGTGACAAGATCCCCGCCGATCTGCGTATTCTGGAATCCTTTGATTTCCGAACCATCGAATTCTCACTGACCGGGGAATCGATGCCCCAGGAAAAGAACAGCACTGCAATTCACGAGGAGTGTATCCTTGCCGACAGGGAGAACATGGCCTTCACGGGGACGACGGTAGCCACGGGAAGTGCACTGGGAGTTGTCGTTCGAACCGGCATGGATACCGAGATGGGCAAGATCGCCAGCATGACCCAGAAGATAACCACCGTAAAATCTCCACTTCAGAAGGAGCTTGGTATTCTGGCAAAATGGCTCACGATCATCGTTTTCCTGATCAGCGTTGGGCTTTTTGCAGTTGCGGTCTGGCAGGGGTTTACGATTCTTACGAGCATGATACTCGCACTGGGAGTCGCAGTTGCGGCAGTACCCCAGGCTCTGCCTGCCCAGGTCACCGTAGCGCTTACGGCAGCAAGCAACCGGCTGGCGGACAGAAATGCGGTTGTGAAGAATCTTCCCTCTGTGGAAACGCTCGGCTCGACAACGGTGATATGTACCGATAAAACCGGCACGCTCACGAAGAACGAGATGACTGCGACCACCGTCTGGTTCGACGGCAGAGAGTATGGAATCACGGGTGTCGGTTACGCTCCCGAGGGGGAGATACAGGACGGCGAGGGAGTCCCGCTCTCGAGAGAGCAGATAGCCGGGATAGAGATAATGATGGATGCGGGGACCATGGCATCCAATGCCGAGATACATCCGCCCGATGAGGATCATGCCGGCTGGTATCCTATCGGTGATCCCACCGAAGCAGCGCTGGTTGCGATGTCCACCAAGATCGGTACCCGCAGCCCGACGGAGGACGAGGAGAATCCGGAGCTGTTCGAGTTTCCCTTCGATTCAGAGCGTAAGCGGATGAGCTCGGTCCGCAGATTCGGCGATCGAATTCAGCTTGCAATGAAGGGTGCTACGGACAGTGTTCTGTCCATTTCGAAGTACATCTACAGAAACGGTGAGATGGTTCCAATCACGGAGGAGGACGAACAGAGAATTCGTGAGATGAACGAAGAGTATTCACGGCAGGCTCTTCGCGTGCTTGCGATAGCATTCCGTCCGCTGGAAATCAACGGTGATGATTACAACATCGAAGAGATCGAGAAGGATGTCGTATTCCTCGGGCTCGTCGGCATGACCGATCCTCCCAAGGAAGGTGTCCGGGAGGCAATTGCGGCGTGTCATAAGGCTCAGATCAGGATCTTCATCATGACGGGAGATCACTCGATCACCGCACAGGCAGTAGGCAGGGAAATCGGATTATCTCTTACCGGTGAGCCGAAGGTGTATACGGGAGTGCAGCTCGAGAAGATGGATGATACCGAGCTGAGCGGGATTCTTGAGTCACACGAGGCAGTGATATTTTCAAGGGTCAATCCCGAGCACAAACTGAGAATCGTGGAGCTTCTCGAAGCCCAGGGCGAAGTTGTCGCGGTTACGGGCGACGGAGTCAACGACGCCCCGGCTTTGAAGAGAGCCGATATCGGAGTTGCCATGGGTCAGACGGGAACCGATGTCGCGAAGGAAGCCGCAGAGCTCGTGCTTCTCGATGACAGTTTCCCTACACTCGTGGAAGCTATCAGGGAAGGCCGTACGATCTACGCCAATCTCAAGAAGACCGTTCTGGCATCGATGACGACTAACGGTGCGGAACTTGCCATCGTCCTCCTGGGCCTTGCGGCGGTTGCCATCGGGGACTGGGCGATTCCCATTCTTGCAATCCAGATCCTGGCCATAGATCTGCTCGCAGAAGTAATGCCGCTTACATGCCTGACATTCGATCCTTCATCAAAGGGAACGATGGAGTCTTCACCCCGTGATCAGAGCTGCCACATCATGGGCAAAAGGAGTTCGGTCGAAGTTGCGCTTCTCGGTGTGCTCATAGGGGGGCTGGCTTTCGCTAATTTCGCTCTTTACATGGCACGAAAAGACCTTTCTTCAAGCGCGGAAATCCACTACGCTCGTGCCACAACCCTCAGTTACCTGACCATCGGTTTCTGTCAGTTCGCCAACGTTCTCTCGAGAAGGTACGACTGCACATCGATCTTCAATCGTAATTTCTTCGAGAACAGGATTCTCCTTTGGTCAATAGTTGCCTCAATCGGGTTCATCCTGCTGGGTGTCTATGGACCTTTCATCAGTGATTTCCTGCACTTTGCCGGTCCGGGTTTTCAGGACTGGCTCTACGTGCTCGGTGCTGCCGGTATCTTTCTGGGAGTGTTCGAACTGCTGAAATCCAGTAAGCGAAGAAGACTGCGGCTAAGGGCACAATGATCGGAGAGTGATGTTATGGGAAGAGGAACACTTGCGATGCTGTTCCCGTTCGTGCTGGCCGCTCTCTCGGGCTGTTCTTCCAGGGTGATTGATTTCAGCGGGTACTACTACAACGATGAAGAGATTACATCAATCGCTACCGGAGAGTCGACGATCGAGAGAAGCTGGCTGAGGATCCTTCCCCGGGAGGATGGCAGGTACGAAGTGACCGGGAGAATCGTTGGCACCAATTATCATATCTGTGAAATCGCAGGGGAAGACGGACCTCTTCCCATGGTTCTGGTCGATGATGCTCTGGTATTTACCGATATCGTCGATACAAACGATGGCCAGGCTGCCTGTAGCCTCTCGATTCGAGTGGAGTATAACTTCCTTGTCATCGAGGACCGGGGAGGTTGCTGCTCCCGGTGGCTGTTCGGCGCGGGTGCAGGCATATCTGCGGACGGCTACAGGTTCTCCACCGAAAGGTACCAGGACAACTAGCAGGCAAAGATGCCCGGTTGTAAGGCTTATCAATCACAACAGTACTGTGATACGCCGATCTCGAAGAGGTCTCCCCCGTGAACGTCATTGATTACGAAGAGGGGCATTTTCTCTACTACGAGCCGTCTGACAGCTTCAGGACCGAGGTCTTCGTACGCTATTACTTCTGCTTCCTTCACGGTTGAAGCTATTCCTGCAGCGGCCCCGCCAACAGCGCCGAAGTACACACCGCCGTTGCGAACAATCGCTTGCCTGACCTCCTGCGATCTCGAGCCCTTGCCGATCGTTCCTTTGAGACCATGGTCCATGAGAAGAGGGGTAAAAGAGTCCATCCGGTAACTGGTCGTTGGACCAGCCGAGTTCATCACCTGCCCGGGTCGGGAAGGTGCCGGACCCACGAAGTAGATCACCGCGCCTTCGAGATCGAATGGAAGCTCCTTGCCTTCCTCAATCAGTGTGACAAGCCTTTTGTGTGCCGCATCCCTTGCGGTGAACACTTCACCGGAGAGAAGAACCTTGTCGCCTACCTGAAGCTCGGAGAGCTGTTCGGTGGTCAGGGGTGTTGTGAGCTCGAATGTCTTCATTGGGCGCCTCCTATATCTCTATCTCAGCGTGCCGGTGAGCATGGCACTGTATGTTCACGGCTACCGGCATGCAGGCAATATGGCATGGCATGTACTCGATGTTCACGGCAAGCGCTGTTGTTCGTCCGCCCAGGCCCTGTGGACCAATTCCCAGCTTGTTCACTCTATCGAGGATTTCCCTCTCGGCGTCTGCGTATCTCGGATCGGGGTTGTGCTCTCCCAGGGTCCTGAAAAGAGATTCCTTTGCAAGGAGTGCACACTTCTCGAAATTGCCCCCTATCCCGACTCCAACAACCATCGGAGGACAAGGGTTCCCTCCCGATCTCTTCACCCTGTCCACTACGAAGTCCTTTATGCCCTCGATGCCGTCTGCTGCGGTCATCATCCTGACCTCGCTCATGTTCTCGGCACCTCCGCCCTTCGGCGCGAAGCGAAGCCTGATCTTTTCCCCGGGAACGATTCTGGTATGGATCACGGCCGGCGTGTTGTCTCCCGTGTTCTTCCTGTCGATGGCGGGATCAGATACCATTGATTTCCTGAGATAGCCCTCTGAGTATCCCCGTCTGACACCCTCATTGATTGCGTCTTCCAGGTTACCGCCAGTGAGATGAACATCCTGACCGATGTCGATGAATACCACCGCAACCCCGCAGTCCTGGCACAGGGGCATACTCTTTTCCGCGGCGATATCGTGGTTCTCCAGTACAACCCCGAGAATCTCTCTGCCGAGAGGCGATTCCTCGTTCTCGTAGGCTTCCCGGAGCGAGTCCTTCACATCGTCGCCGAGAAAGAGGTTGCAGGAGATGGACAGGTCCTTCATCGCGGATGTGATCAGTGCTACATCCAGCTCTCTCAATTGGAACCTCCAATTCTCTGCTTCAGGAGATCCACGATATCCACTATCGTTTCGGCAACGGGAATGCCGTTTCTCTCCATGGCTTCTACTTTGTTCTCTGCAGTGCCGGTTCCACCGGAGACTATTGCTCCCGCATGACCCATACGTTTGCCGGGAGGCGCACTTCTGCCGACGATGAAGCCCACCACCGGCTTGGACAGGTTTTGCCCTGCAAAGTCAGCGGCATCTTCCTCGTCGGTTCCGCCGATTTCACCTACCATTACGATGGCATCCGTTTCGGGATCCTCCTCGAACAGCTGCAGGTATTCGATGAATTTAAGACCGACAACGGGATCTCCACCCATGCCTATCGCGGTCGACTGGCCGAGCCCGGCGGCTGTGAGGTGGTCTACTACTTCGTAGGTAAGAGTTCCGCTTCTCGAAACTACGCCGATGTTTCCCCTGCGGAAGATGCTTCCGGGCATTATCCCGACTTTCGACTTGCCCGGGGAGATCAACCCGGGGCAATTCGGTCCGAGGAGAGATACCCCGAGTGAATCGAGTTCGTGAACGACTTCGGTCATCGTGAGAATGGGAATTCCTTCGCTTACGGATACGATGAGTCTGATTCCGGCGTTAGCAGCCTCGAGGATAGCGTCCGCTGCGAATGCAGCAGGTACGAAAATGATGCTGCATTCCGCGCCGGTGCTCTCTAGGGCCTCGGTGCAGGTGTTGAAGACCGGAAAGGATGCGACTGTCGAGCCGCCTTTGCCGGGATGCACACCCGAAACGATCTTTGTTCCGTAGTCGAGCATCTGCTGGGCGTGAAAGGATCCGTCTCTCCCGAGTCCCTGAACGAGGACTCTCGTATTCTCATCTATTAGAATGCTCACTTGTATTTCCCTTCAGACCCGGCTCATGAGACGGTCAAGCCGATGACCTTCTCAGCGCCTTCCATCATGTCGGTGAATGCTTCGATTCCCGCATCGGCAAGAATCGCTCTTCCCTCTTTCCCGTTTGTTCCCGTAAGCCTTACTACCAGTGGAAGATCGGTTCCGACAACCTCGAGCGCTGTTACGAGACCCCTGGCCACGTCATCACATCTGGTGATTCCTCCGAAGACGTTTATGAAGATGGCCTTCACGTTGGGATCGGATACGAGCAGTTCCATTGCCTTGATAACCTTGTCCGGGTTCGAGCTGCCTCCGATGTCGAGGAAATTGGCCGGTGTACCACCCATGTGCTTGATGAGGTCCATTGTAGCCATGGCAAGCCCCGCGCCGTTTACCATGCAGCCAATCTCACCGTCGAGCTTGACGAAGCTCAACCCGTGCTCCTTTGCCTCGAGTTCCTTCCGTTCATCCAGGGAGGGGAGTCTCATATTCTCGAGGTCCGGATTCAAGTACAACGCGTTGTCATCTAGCACGATTTTGGCATCGATTGCCAGAAGTGAACCGTCCGTGAGTCGAACCAGTGGGTTTATCTCTGCAAGAGAGGCATGTGAGTCCCTGAAGCACTGCCAGAGCCTGGTCATGATAGATGCAGCCGTGAGCGCCTGCTTCTTCTCAGAAAAAAGTTTGAACGCAACCTTTTTCGCTTCGAAGAGTCTGAGGCCATGAATGGGATGTATGGTGTGGAAGAAAATCTTTTCCGGTGTTTCTCTAGCCACCTTCTCGATATCCACACCTCCGGCCGGGGATGCCATCAGGACAGGCCCCTTCTTTCTTCTGTCGATTGTGATTCCTACGTAGAACTCATCCTGTATGGAAACTGCGGGGTCGATGAGGAGCCTCTCCACCGGGAAACCCTTGATCGACATTCCAAGGATGTCTTCAGCAAGGGAAGCGGCCTCGTCGGGCGTCTTTGCGATTTTGACTCCACCCGCCTTGCCCCGTCCGCCCGCCTGGACCTGAGCCTTGACGACGACGGGGCAGCCGATTTTTTCCGCTGCCTTTCCGGCATCGTCTGCCGTGGTCACCATAATGCCGTCCGGAACGGGAATTCCGGATGCCTTGAAAAGTGATTTCGCCTGAAATTCCTCGAGTTTCATTACCCCTCCTCAAAGGAAAAGATAAGGTCTGATACTCAATTGACTCGTTCGGGCAGAAGGATGTAATAGACGATGCTACCCGCCAGGTCAACCGGAAAATCTGTTCCGAGAAAGTACTTCGGTATCATGGACATTGCCTTTGCCATAGCGCATAAACACTACTGATACCGACAATGAATCTTTCCGGAGGGTAACCCGATAATGCACGATGCCGACAAACGCGATATCAGGAAGAAAAACACTGAGAGAAGTGATCCTGAATGGAAGGTGATCGTCAGCCTTCTCAGCGAAACCAATCCCATTCTCATGAAACGTCTTGGCCGGAAGATGATGAACTACCTGTTCAAACGTAACGTGAAGAAGATGAGCGACGTCATGGAACGCCTGCTGGTATACAGTCCTGACGATTACGAAACGGGTGCGGCCTGGGGAGAAAACCAGCCGATGCCGAGGATCAACCATTCCGCAATCGAGTTCTTCACCAGCGAGGTTTTCAGGATCGCAGAGGAGGAACTGTCCTCGAGCGAGATATCCGCAATGCTGACCCGCTGGCTCCGGTACGAAAGCACACGGTTCCTCTCCATCCTGGTAGAGCAGAAAGATGTACCTCTGGTCGAGCTCAGTGCGGCTCTCGACAGGTTCTCCCTTCTTCCCGAATCACACAAGGTGCTCGACAAGGAAGAGAGCATGGGAATCAGAGTCGCTCTCATCAGGAGGCTGTTCAGTACCGATCTCACATACATCAACACGACCAAGAACCGTGTAAGAATTATTGACTTCATCGAGGTTCTCGACCACACGATCGGCCCGGCCACGGGCAGCGGCAG
Organism: uncultured bacterium; assembly: GCA_965371785.1. Lineage (GTDB taxonomy): Bacteria > Fermentibacterota > Fermentibacteria > Fermentibacterales > JCC-6 > CBDUZS01. The sequence continues at coordinate 45,198 of CBDUZS010000004.1, read as the reverse complement.
ACTCGGGGGAAAGGCAGCGGGTCTGTTCAGGGCGAAAAAGATACTGGAATCCTATTCCGCCAGGAAAGACAACGTCGTTCTCAGGAACCTGAAGGTCCCCAAAACATGGTACATATCCAGTGATGCCATCTTCGAATTCATCCACCACAATGCACTCGAAGAACTGTTGTCGATAAAATATTCCGATCCGGATGAGCTTAGAAAGGAGTACAGTCTGCTTCGGCAGATCTTCAAGAGCTCTCTGCTGCCAGCGGGAATAATGTCGGGGCTCAACGTTGCGCTCGATCAGTTCGGAAACGTACCGCTCGTTGTCCGCTCGTCCAGTCTGCTCGAAGACAGTGTAGGGTCTGCCTTTGCGGGTAAATACAAGAGCCTCTTCGTCGCCAACGTCGGAAGCAAGATGGAAAGGCTGGAAGCGCTTGCAGACGCGATAATGGAAGTCTATGCAAGTGTGTTCAGTCCCGACCCGATAGAGTACAGAAGGGAGCGCGGCCTTCTCGATTTCAACGAGGAAATGGGAATCATCATCCAGGAAGTCGTCGGAAAACGGGTCGGCAAGTACTACTTCCCCGCTTTTGCAGGTGTAGCTTTCAGCAGGAACGAGTTCCGGTGGTCTCCCAGGATCAGGCGCGAGGACGGAATAGTAAGGCTGGTTACAGGCCTTGGAACCAGGGCAGTGGACAGGACGGGTCAGGATTTTCCGATGCTTCTCTGCCCCGGACAGCCGGGTCTGAGAGTGAATGTCACACCCGAGGAAACGATTCGATATGCCCAGAAGCATATCGACGTGATCAATCTCGAAAACCGCAGGTTCGAGACCGTTCTCTTCGACGATCTCGTAAAGGCACATGGAAGCAGTTATCCCGTTCTCTCTTACATCATATCACTATACAAAGATGGTAACCTCTCTCCGCCGATGGGAAGCCTTTTCAACGTGGAGAACGAGGAAACGGTCATTACATTCTCTCGCCTGCTCTCGAGAAGCCCGTTCCCTCTGCTGATTCAGACGATACTCCAGATACTGGAGAAGGAAATAGGTGTTCCCGTAGACGTCGAATTCGCATACGCCGATGACATCCAGGTTCCCTACCTGCTCCAGTGCAGACCACAGAGCTATTCCGGAGAAATCGGAGAGGTGGTCGTCCCGGACGATGTTCCCGAGGAGGACATAGTATTCACCGCCGGTAAGTACATTACATCCGGCATCTGTGAAGGCATCGAATTCGTCGTCTACGTTGACCCTGTGGAGTACGACAGGCTGGAAAGTCTCGAAGAACTCATTGAAGTGGGACACGTTGTCGGTAGGCTGAACAAGGTTCTGCCTCAGCGGAAATTCATACTGATTGGGCCCGGCAGGTGGGGGAGCAGGGGAGACATCAAACTCGGCGTCAAGGTCGGTTACGCCGACATCAACAACACCGCAATGCTTATCGAAGTCGCCAGGATGAAGAAGGGGTACATGCCCGATCTGTCTTTCGGAACACATTTCTTCCAGGACCTGGTCGAAGCGGGAATCATATACCTGCCGCTGTACCCGGACGAACCAGGCATAATATTCAACGAGGATTTCTTCATGAAGTCACGGAACAGGCTGTGCAAGCTCGTTCCCGGCGCGAAGCACCTGGCAAAACAGATCAAGGTAGTTCAGGTATCCATGGAGTCCGATGGAGCAAGCCTGTCGGTTGTCATGGATGGAAATACCGACTCGGCAATCGGGTACCTGACCAGATAGAACGACCCGGCAGTTACAGATCTTACAGCCTGTCATTCCTTCGTGCTGGTTTCAATCGAGAATCTGATGAGTTGATCGGTTATGTGTTTCTTCACGGCACAGAGTTCTGCCGATCTGATCAGGGCGTTTCGGTACTTCTCGGGGAAACCGGATGGAACCACTATATCGATTCCTATCTCAAGGAACCCGGTTTCGGGATTTCTGCCGTTGTTCTGCACGAGTCTGATTTCCTCAGTTGGTATACTCCTCTGCTGGCAGAAGGAGAGAATGTATATGCCTGCACACGTGCCTATCGATGCCAGGAAGAGATCGAATGGCGCCGGTGCAGAGTTTTCCCCGCCCGAGCTGACGGGTTGATCCGTCTGCACCGTGAAACCATCGAACAGGGCGTCCACTCTCTTGCCGCCGGGGAACAGAATTTCCATTTTCATCTCGAGTCCTTTTCTCTGAACAGCTCTTTGCCAGGCGCTGTCCCTGGTCCAAGAGAAAGGGGCACGGTTACTCCGTGCCCCTCGGTTCCGATTCCGGGCCTGTCAGACCAGACCCTGAGCCATCATGGCATCAGCTATCTTCATGAAGCCGGCGGCGTTTGCACCCAGTACGTAGTTACCGGGGTCGCCGTACTTCTCGGCGGCTTCGCAGGCCTGCTTGTGGATGTTTATCATGATGTTGTGGAGTTTTCTGTCCACCTCCTCGCGGGTCCAGCTGGTGAACGCGCTGTTCTGAGCCATCTCGAGCCCGGAAGTCGCGACACCCCCGGCATTGGCTGCCTTGCCGGGACCGTAGAGGATCTTCGCATCGAGGTAGATGTTGATACCCTCTGGAACGGTAGGCATGTTCGCACCCTCGGAGACGACGTAGACACCGTTGTTGATGAGGTTCTGGGCGTCTTTGACGTTGATCTCGTTCTGGGTAGCGCTGGGGAAGGCACACTGGGCCTTGTGGTTCCAGAGCGGGTTGTAGTCCAGTGAAGGATCGATCGGTGTGTACACGGCACTGGCGTACTCGTCCGCGTACTCCGAGATTCTGCCTCGTTTGACGTTCTTGAGGTCCATGACGTAGGCAAGCTTGTCCGAATCGACACCTGCTTCGTCGAAGATGTATCCGCCCGAATCGGAAAGCGTAACCACTTTGCCGCCGAGCTCGTTGATCTTCTCGGTCGTGTACTGTGCTACGTTTCCGCTGCCCGAAACGAGACAGATCTTGCCGTGATAGTCCTCGCCGCGGGTCTTGAGCATCTCTTCACCGAAGTAGACTGCTCCGTATCCTGTGGCCTCGGGTCTTATGAGGCTTCCACCGTAGGACAGACCCTTGCCGGTGAGGATTCCACACCATTCGTTGCGGAGTTTTCTGTACATTCCGAACAGGTACCCGATCTCTCTGCCGCCGACACCTATGTCTCCTGCGGGGACATCCGTGCTGGGGCCGATGTGACGGAAGAGCTCGCTCATGAAGCTCTGGCAGAAGCGCATCACTTCGTTATCGGACTTGCCTTTGGGATCGAAGTCGGATCCGCCCTTGCCGCCGCCTATTGGAATACCGGTGAGCGCGTTCTTGAAGACCTGCTCGAACCCGAGGAACTTCAGGATTCCCAGGTTGACGGAGGGGTGGAACCTGAGCCCGCCCTTGTAGGGTCCTATGCAGCTGTTGAATTCGACTCTGAAACCACGGTTGACCATGACTTCGCCGTCGTCCATGGCCCAGGGTACCCTGAACATTATCACTCGCTCGGGTTCGACTACTCTCTCGACGATTTTCTGAGCACGCAGCTCAGGGTGCCTGTCGAGTACAGGCTCGAGAGACTCGAGGACCTCCTTGACCGCCTGATGGTATTCAGGCTGGTCGGGGTCCCTCTGCACAACCTTCTGGTAAAGTTCTTCGAGCATTTACCCGTGACCTCCTCCTGGTGAATGTGAACGGTTGAACCAACAGTATATTCTGACAGATGCAGTAGCCTATTCCAGTGACCATACTCTCGTCAAGTGAATATCACGTTGGTGATTTCACATGCAGGAACATCGGCAGGGAGTGTCGGCGGCAATGACACAATTCCTGCCTTACAGTATGCTTCAGACTGCAGTAGAACGCGACATTTCCCGAACCTTTGATGGAGCAGCACAGTGCCAGGGGCAGATTCCCTCCAGCTGGACAGCAGATTCGTCTCGAGGCTGCATCAGCTCATGCCGTTCAAGGTGAGAAAAGTGCTCTTCGTCTCCAGCCTGTACGACTTCTTCATGCTCGAGGAGGATGGGCGACTCAACGATCTCCTCGCCCAGTGGTACAGCAGAAACGAGATGGGGTACTTCCCGTCGATCAGCCAGGTATCCGGGGGAGAGAAGGCTCTCGAGATGCTGGAGAGTGAGCCATTCGATCTGGTCGTGTGCATGATGCAGATAGAGGGTATGGATTCTGTGACTCTCGGCAGGAAGGTGAAGGAACTCAAACCGGACACACCCGTTGCCGTTCTTGCCTACAACACGTACGAGCTGCAGAGGTTCATGACACTGGATCACACCAATGCCGTAGACTGGGTCTTCCTCTGGCAGGGCGATGGCGAAGTTCTGCTCGGAATCATCCAGCTCGCAGAGGATATGAAGAACGCTGCACACGACAGCGGCCAGGGTGGTGTCCTGAGCCTTCTTCTCGTCGAGGACAACGTCCTCTTCTACTCGAGATACATTCACCGCCTGCTGGGGATGATACGGGACAAGACAAGCGAGATAGTGAAGGGGCACGTCTCCTATTCCTCCAGGAGATTGAGAGCAATGGCCAGGCCAAAACTTCTTCTCGCCACCTGTTACGAAGAAGCCATCCAGCTTGTAGACAATTATGGGAAACACCTCCTGGGGCTCTTTACCGATCTTCGTTTCCCGAGAGATGGTGTTCTCGATCCGGATGCGGGACGCCATCTGATAGAATACGTCCGCGCCAGGTTTCCGGGCATGCCGGTATCGATACAGTCAAGCGAGGAGGATGCCTCACTGATTGCGGAAGAACTCGGGACCGGATTCGTTTCCAAAAGTTCGCCAACACTGCTCAGAGATATAGGGGAACAGTTCGCAGGCAAGTTCTGTCTTGGAAGCCTTGTTTTCAAAGATACTTCCGGCAGGAGCATCACCAGCGTATCGAACCTGGAAGCACTGAGTATTGCTCTCGATAAACTCCCGGGGAATGCGGTATCCTCTACTCTCCGTTCCGGAGAGATGACGAGATGGCTCAGATCACACACGGAGCTCGAACTAGCGGACAGGCTGGATATCCTTACAGAGGATTCCGGTGCAGCCGGGGATGAACTGCGCAGGGAAGCAAGCCGTATTGTCCGGGAATACCGCAGGGAGAGCTACAGGGGCAGGATCGTTCCCTACAGTAGAACATTCTACCGGGAGTATGCCCAGTTCAGCAGAATCGGCAGAGGCTCCATCGGAGGGAAGGGACGTGGCCTTGCATTCCTGGATCGCGTACTCGCCCTGAATTTCGACGGAAGTCGTTTCAGGGATGTGACAGTGACCATTCCACGCACACTGGTGCTAACGAGCGATATCTTCGACAAGTTCATCATGCAGAACGACCTTCTCAGTTTCGCTGTGGATGCGTCTCGAGATCTTTCCATAATTCGGCAGTTTCTGAATGCAGATCTTCCCCCGGTCATTCTGGGAGATCTGAGAGATTTCCTGGGTGAGGTGAGAACACCTCTTGCCGTTAGATCTTCCAGTCTTCTGGAAGATGCGCTATGTCAACCATTTGCTGGTATTTATACCACGAAGATGCTGCCTAATAATTCGATATCCTTCGACAAGAGGTTCAACGATCTGGCAGCCTCGATTAAATTCGTATACGCATCCACTTTCTTTCATGCTGCTCGATCCTACATCGAGGCGACGAATCACAGGATCGAGGAGGAGAAGATGGCCATACTGATACAGGAAGTGGCAGGATCCGAATTCCCCGGCGGATTCTACCCGCACTTCTCCGGAGTGGGGCGTTCGTATAATTTCTATCCTACAGGTTCTGCTGACCCCGAAGATGGAGTTGTAAACGTTGCCCTGGGGCTCGGGAAGACAATCGTTGACGGTGGGGTATCCCTCAGGTTCACTCCGAAGTATCCCAGAATCCTCCCGCAATTTGGTACGATCAGGAGCGCACTCAACGATTCCCAGAGGCAATTCTACGCAATTAGCATGGATCATTCGACCTACAGATCCATTGAAGACGAAGATCAGTTCCTGGTTTCGCGGGAGCTTGCTTCCGCCGAAACCGATGGGACACTCGACTACATTGCCTCCACGTACGATGCCGATAACGACATGATCGTTGACGGCATCAACCGGGCAGGCCCAAGGGTGATCAACTTTGCCCACGTGCTCAAGAACAAGCTCTTTCCGCTTGCCCCTCTTACGGATACGCTGCTGAAGCTGGGTGAGCATGCGATGGGATGCCCGGTAGAGATCGAATTCGCTGTCGAACTCGGCAGGAGAAAACCGCTGCCGGCCACATTCTCCCTTCTCCAGATCAGACCGATGGTCGTGGCGGAGCAGCTGGTCGAAGTCGATCTCGGCGACGTTGACAGGGACCAGGTGTTCTGCACGAGTGACAGTGTTCTCGGAAACGGAGTCAGCGATTCGATTCATGATATAGTCTACGTTCGACCGGAATCATTCGATGCTTCACTCACGCGGGATATCGCAGTCGAGATAGCGCGAATGAACAGCAGCCTGTTCTCGGCTGGAACTCCCTACATCCTCATAGGTCCCGGTCGATGGGGATCAGCGGATTCCTGGCTGGGTATACCGGTCACCTGGAGCCAGATCTGCGGAGCGACCTCGATTGTCGAGGTAAGCCTTACAAATATGAACGTGGAACCCTCTCAGGGCTCTCATTTCTTCCAGAACATGACCTCACTCGGAGTTGGCTACTTTTCGGTCTCACATGTACGGGAGGGCAATGCTATCGACTGGGATTGGCTGGATTGTAATCCTGCGGTGGAGGAAACGAAATATGTGCGCCGCATCAGGCTCGAATATCCGGTGAAAGTGATGATTGACGGAAGATCGGGTAGAGGAGTAATGCTCAAGAGATCGTCTGATCTCGAGCGGATCGAATGAAAAGACCATTTGATTTTAGCAGCCTCCTCATGTCAATCGCAACAGGCAGTGTTCAGCAGAAGGTAAGCAAGCGGATGGGGCGACGGAGTGGAGGGGGGATCATATTCCCTCCAGTATAACGCCCATCCTGACCTTGCGGTCCATCAGTATCTCCAGAGGTTTATCGAGCCTGATGTGTCTCACATGTTCTGTGGAGAAAACCGCATCGATGGAACTCAGCCATCTGGTGTCGAGGAGGTTGACTTCGGACCTCGAGACTGTGAAATAGCCGAGGCCGAGAGACGTGATGTTCTGGAAGAAATGAGAGCCCTGGGAGGGTATCACGTCCATGTCCTCGAGGGGCGTCTCGACAAAGCACCTCACCGTGGATATCTGGGACCATTTCACTGGAATGCCGAGCCAGCTGTCGGTACTACCCCACCTGCCGGGACCGATGAGCAGGGAATGCCGATCAAGCTTCTTCAGCATACGGTTGATCTGCTCGATCTCTCCAGCCACCTTCAGGGACATGCTCCTCGGGAAGCTCTCACCGGGTACGTAGATGATGTCCCTGATACCCTCCACCGCGCCGTAGCCCAAGACGTTGTGCGAGACGCAGATGGCTCTGGAGGTATCCACTTCTGAGAGATCGGGACCCATCTCGGTGCTGAATCCCATCGGTCGTATCTGCAGGAAGCCGAAGTCCCCCCTTCCGCTGCCACTGCCTTGCGGGAGGTTCACGGCAAACTCGATCTCCACTTCACAGGAGAACGCCGCCTTTCCCATCTTCAGCAGGAACCCCAGCACTGGGGCGAGGGGGAAGCTGTCTCCCTTCAGTACGCCCGCCATGGTCACCAGCTTGACCCCTGGACGGTAGGTGCCGTCGATTATCATGTCGTTGTCTGTCGAGTATACGGAGCCCACAGGCAGAAGTGTGCCATCCTTCTGAGCACGTTCAAGGTCAAGCTTCTCCAGGTGCGGGTCATCCCCCGGGTTGACGGTTGGCTCTCCGGAGATCCCGCCGAGGTTCAGAGCCAGGAAATCTCTCTGGGAGTTCCTCAGGAATTCATCAGTCGACGAGAACTGGTAGAGCCTCTTAGGTGCTGCGGGGGAGAAGCGGATGCACTTCCCTCCCTCTACTACAGTCCCGCCGAGCCCCAGGACCACGGAGACTACACCGTCTTCCTCCGTCATGCCCTCCAGCGGATAGAAGTTGTATGACCTCGCGACACCGGCCAGGTTCGGATAGAAACTTTCACCGTGCTCCTGACCCACGACTTGCTGTATGACGACCGCCATCCTCTCTTCTTCGAGCCTGTTGGGAGTTGTCTCGATGTAGGAGACCGAATCGGAGTAAAAGGTTGAAGCGTAAACGAGCTTGACTGCATCGCAGAGCTGGTGCAGCCTCACCGCTATATCGGAGCTGTTGTTCGGGAGCATGTACGTGCTGTAGATGCCGGCAAAAGGCTGAGCCGGTGAATCTTCGAGGAGGCTGGAGGAGCGCACTGCAATGGGATAGGTGACGTTCTCCAGAAACACCTTGAGTATCCTGACGACCTTGGCGGGAAGGTCTGTCTCGACAAAGGCCGATGCCACCCTGGAATCGCGTCCTGACGGGCTCAGCTTCTCTTCGAGGGTCTGGTCGAAAACCAGCTCCTTCAATCCTGACGTTTCCATGAAGCTATCGAATACATCAGTGGCGATCACAGCCGTGGGAGGGATGGAGATGCTCACGTCCGGGAACCTCTCGTCGATGAGGTAGTCATTCAGCAGAGCGTTCACGAAGGCAAGCCCCCTGCCCTTCCCCCCAAGGGACCCGGAGCCTATTTTCACGAACTCCGTGTCCAGATCGAAGGATTCATTCGAGAACTCCTCCACCTGTCCTGCCCTGTGCTTCTCCCTCCAGACCTTCAGGGATGAGAGGAGGTAGTTCCTGAGGTCGGCCACCGACTTGAAGTCCTCCACCTTCTGAGGCTTCAGCGCATGTGCCAGGTCAAACTCGGTCCTTGCCATCAACCATGTGGAAAAGTCATTCCTTCTGGCATGGTAAAGGAGACTATCGTCTGAGATCTCTCTGACCGCGTGATACAGGCTCCTCATGTCTGCTGCCCTGGCTTCCTCCCTGCCGTCCGGGCTCCTGAACAAGAAGTCTCCGAACCCGAGGTAGCTCCTCATGAACTCTCTCAGATCGGCCAGGAGCGTAGGGGAGTTCTTATCGATGAAGGCGGCATTCATCCTGTGGGCTTCGGTCCTGTTCTCCTCTTCCGTTGACTGGAAGAGGATTGGACATTCAGGGTCCTCGATCCTTATCTCCCGGGCCAGGGCGAAGCCTGCATGTGGATCCTCAGCTCCTTCCCGCTCGAACCTGGTGTCAAGGATGACGCCGAGGATATGCTTCGAGAACCTCTGGTAGAGGTCCAGCGCCTGTTCGTAGGTCTCTGCATGGAGAATTTTCGGGCGTGCCCTCATGCGCATGAGCTTCTGCATATTGTTAACGCCATCGGTCATGAGTATCTGGGTCTGCTCCATCAGCTCCGTGTAGAGCATGGGGATGTAAGAGGAGCAGAACCTGATGGAATCCTCGACGAGGATGATACACTTCACACCTGCTATCTCCGAGTCATGCTCAACGTTAAGCCTGTCCTCAACCAATTTGACAATGGCTAGGAAGAGCATGACATCACCCTGCCAGGTGAAGGCTTTGTCGACGGACTCCAGCCTTCCGGCCTCCCTGAGAACCTCCAGGTCCCTGGCAGTGTACGCAAGCACGACAATGGGAAGGGTCGGGCATAGCTCCTTGATCGCCCTGCTGAACTGCTCGATCTTCATGGACCCCACTCTTACCATGGAGATGACCAGGTCGAACAATTCCTTCCCAATAAGTTCCAGTGCCTCCTCGGCTGTGGAGACCCTGGTAACCCTGGGGGCATAGCGGAGGTTGAGTGAGAGGTACTCTGAGAAGAGGATTTCAGTGAATCTGCCGTCCTCCTCCAGGGTGAACGAGTCGTACAGGCTGGATACGAGCAGGATGCGTCCCACCCTTCTGGACATTAGCGAGTAGAGGGGTATCGGGTCGGTTCCCCGCTTGCCTGCTATGCGGTCGAGATTCCTGTCCCTCAATATCGATCCTTCCGGATGGTGTGTGAGGATCTGGTGCCGCTCTCTGTAGATGCCCCGACGGCGCTGGCGGGTCAAGAGACAGCCATCCTCGAAGCAGATCCGTTCATGCTCGAATATCCGGTGAAAGTGATGATTGACGGAAGATCGGGTAAAGGAGTTATGCTTAAGCGATCGGCTGGTTTCGAGCAGACGGAATGAGAAGGCGAATCGCATCTTTTAATGAACGTTTACGGAGGAGATCCTGTTCGATATTTACATACACTGATTATCCCCTGAAAAGACCGTAGCCGGTCTTTTTCTGTTTCCAGCCCGCACTCGACCGGAGAAAGATCGGTGATTCATCATTGTGGGAGGTGCCCCAGATATGCATGTGATCGTATCCAAGGAAATACTCGGACCGGATATCCACAGGTACAGGATAACCGCGCCTGAAGTCGCCAGGTACAGAAAACCGGGTCAGTTCGTTATCGTGAGAATATGTGAAGAAGGGGAACGAATCCCGCTCACCATCGCTGATTCGGATCCCGATGAGGGAACGATAACGCTCGTAGTGCAGGCTGTCGGGAAGAGCACCGTTCAGATGTCCAGGCTCGAAGAGGGTGATTCCATACCCGATGTTACCGGACCTCTGGGCAAAGCAACACATATCGAGAAGGTAGGTACCGTTCTGTGCGTGGGAGGCGGTATCGGCAACGCTCCCCTGTACCCGATAACGAAGGCTCTCAAGGAGGCAGGCAACAGGATTATCAGCATTCTCGGCGCCCGTTCCCGGAATCTCCTTATCCTCGAAGAGGAGATGACTGGTGTCAGCGACGAAGTGATTATCACCACTGATGATGGAAGCTACGGAATGAAGGGGCTTGTCACGGATGCAATCCAGATGGTCTCGGACCGGGGCGAGAAGATTCATCAGGTGTTTGCCATAGGTCCCCCGGTTATGATGAAATTCGTAAGTCTGCTCACCAAGGAGCTCGGTATCCCTACGGTAGTGAGCCTGAACCCGATAATGATAGACGGTACCGGCATGTGCGGCTGCTGCCGCGTCACGGTCAACGGCGAGACGAAATTCGCATGCGTAGACGGCCCTGAATTCGACGGACACGGAGTCGATTTCGACGAGCTTACACTGAGGCTCAGTTCATACATCGAGCATGAATCACAGGCCATGGATCACTACTCGCGAAGCGGCTGCAAGTGTAACGAGGGAGGTGATCAGGGATGCTGAGCGCAAAGGAAAGGCTCGCAATTCCACCCGTAGACATGCCGGAACAGGCTCCAGAGGACAGGGTGAAGAATGTAAAGGAAGTGCCTCTCGGCTACACCCCTGAAATGGCGATACAGGAGGCAAAGAGGTGCCTTCAATGCAAGATTCCGTTCTGTGTCGATGGCTGCCCGGTAAGGATCGACATCCCGGGGTTCATCGGAGCGATCGAAGAGGGAGACTTCCAGAAGGGTGTCCGCATCCTCAAGGACGGGAATCTGCTGCCGGCAGTTTGCGGTAGAGTTTGCCCCCAGGAGGAACAGTGCCAGCTTACCTGCACGGTCGGAAAGGCTAGAAAGAATCCCTGCGATTCGGTGATGATAGGAAAACTGGAAAGATTTCTCGCCGACTGGGAAAGGGAGCAGAACAGATTCGAGCTGCCCGAGCCGGCAAAACCTACCGGCAGGACAGTGGCGGTTGTCGGTTCGGGTCCTGCGGGTCTGACCGTTGCGGGAGATCTCGTGAAGAACGGTCACGAGGTTACCGTTTTCGAGGCTCTCCACAAGGCTGGCGGCGTGCTGGTGTACGGCATCCCGGAGTTCAGGCTTCCCAAGGCCATTGTGCAGAAGGAAGTCGACTACCTCGAGAGCCTCGGTGTCAAATTCAGGTACAACTTCGTTGTAGGCATGACAACGCCGATGGATGTGTTCATCGATCAATTCGATTCCGTTTTCATCGCAACGGGAGCGGGCCTTCCGAGGTTCATGAAGGTCCCTGGAGAGAACCTTCTCGGAGTGTACTCCGCCAACGAGTACCTCACCAGGGCGAACCTCATGAAGGCTTACGAGTTTCCACGCGCTGACACTCCCATCTTCCGAGCGAAAAAGGTAGTAACCGTCGGTGGCGGCAACGTGGCGATGGACTGCGCCAGAACAGCTCTCAGGCTTGGAGCAGAGCATTCGCTGATCGTGTACAGGAGGGCGGAGGAACAGATGCCTGCAAGGCTCGAGGAGATCCACCATGCCCGGGAAGAGGGCATCGAGTTCCACCTCCTGAACAATCCTGTTCGGCTCATCGGTGATGACTCAGGCTGGGTCAAGAGCATGGAAGTCATTCGAATGGAACTCGGTGAACCGGATTCCTCCGGCAGGAGAAGACCGATTCCCATTGAGGGCTCCGAGTACATTCTCGAAACGGATGCGGTTCTGGTCGCAATCGGCAACAGCCCCAACCCTCTTGTCCCCAGTGTATTCCCCGAGCTGGAGGTTACGAGGTGGGGCGGGATTATCATTAACGAGGAAACCGGACAGACATCCGTAAGAGGAGTGTTTGCGGGAGGAGACATAGTCCTTGGAGCAGCCACGGTGATCCTGGCAATGGGTCATGGGCGAACGGCTGCGAAAGCCATGAACATCTTTCTGAATACGGGAAGATGGAGCAATCTGGCAGAAGCAATGGATGTTACCGATGCCGTACACCAGTAGTGCGGGCGCAGAAGGGAAGAAACAGCTTGACTTCAACGGTGGGCGGCCTGTAGCGTTTACTCCACTGCAGGATAACCATTAATTAGGAGGGTCCCATTGAAAGGCCGAGTACTGATTATCGATGACGAGGCCGAGATCAGGCGGAATCTCACCATCGGTCTCACTCAGGAGGATTACACAGCAGTTGCCTGTCCCGATGGCATCTCGGCAATCCACGAGCTCAACAGGGCAAGGAAAGAGGGCGTAACCTACGATTACCTCGTAACCGACATCTTCATGCCGGATATCGACGGGCTGAAGATCCTCAAGGTCATTAAGAACCAGTATCCGGATCTTCCAGTGCTGGTGATAACGGGATTCGGTGATGAAAGATTGATGGCTACCGCGCTTTCCGAGCACAACACCGGGTACCTCGACAAACCGTTCGAGATATCCGAGCTGGTGAGTGCCCTCGATGAACTCTCACCGGGCACAACCGGTGTCGAGAGCAGGGATGGCACATCGGCGGATGAACCTGCAATACGCGAATCGGTCAGTGCGTACCTCACCATACGTATCACGGATACCGACCGGAGCATGGAGATATTCACCGATCTCTACATGATGGATGGTATCCAGACCTGCGAGGCGGTCAGAGGTGACTTCGATATCATCATCCTTGCCCAGGCATCCTCCCAGGATGAGATAAAGGAGCTGTTCGCTCGAATCGCTGCCATGGATGGCATCGAAGTGTCCTCCCTGTCGCAGATAGAAAGACCGAAACTGGACAGGGATGTAAACGAGTTCATCGATGTGTACGAGAAAGCGGTAAAGAGAAGTGCCAGGGCAAGCGCTCTGAAGCAGCCGGGAACGACAAGCTACATAATCGTCGATATCGACAAGGACGCAATCCAGACGATCTTCACGACGGTCTTCTTCATCGAAGGAGTTCTCTTCTGCGATGTTATCGAGAATGGCTCGAAACTCGTAGGCATGATAACCGGGCATGGCGCAGTGGGTCGTACACCCAGGATTATCGAGAAACTGAACCAGATCGATGGCGTTCTCCGCGTACGCGAAGCAAGGGTCATCAAGCTGATGGAGGACTGAGCCTCCCGGTAAACCCAACCTGAAATGCGATGGTTTCGACCCGTCTGCCATGACCGGTCGGAACGTAACGGATAGAGGATGATCCAGCCCGTCGAAAGCTGGAGAAGGGAGAGGAAACCACGGCTGTCAAGCAGGAGAATTTCAGTTACCGTCTCTGGCGATACGACGGTGCTCCGGGTGAGCTGATCCCATTACTGCAGTCCGCACAGGATCATTTCGGTTACGTCCCCCGGAGAGCGATTGGCTACATTTCCGGTGTCACTGGAATTCCTGAATCCGAAGTGTACGGCGTCATTACTTTCTACAGCCAGTTCAGACTCCAGCCCATGGGCAAGAACCTGATCAGAGCGTGCGCCGGAACAGCATGCCACGTTTCAGATTCAAAGATGATAATCGAGACCATAGAGGATGAACTGGGTATCGAAGTCGGTGGAACCACTGAGGATGGCCTCTTCACGCTGTTCACGGTTGCCTGCATAGGCTGCTGTTCTCTCGCCCCCGTCATAATGGTCAACGATGACACCCATGGCAGATTGACTCCCGCAATTCTCAGAAAACTTCTCAGGGAGTACAAAAGGGCAGAGGAGAGGTCGGGAGATCTTCCATGAAGAAAATCATTATCGGAATGGGAACTTGCGGTTTGTCAGCCGGCGCGAGGGCAACCTACGATAAACTTACGGAACTCTCGGATGAGAATCCGGGAACCTTCGAACTCTCCAGTACGGGCTGCATAGGCATGTGTTACAAAGAGCCCCTGCTCGAGGTTCGAGAGGGTGACGCCCGTGTAGTCTACGGCGAAGCAACTCCAGACCTGGCAGAGGAGATATTCAGATGCCACGTTGTTGATGGTCAGGAGCTGACCGCGAGCGTTGTGTACGGCATCTCTCCCGACGGGTCGACCTACGGCTCGGAGAAGGGTTTTCTCGACCTCCAGAGCAGGATCGTTCTCAGGAACTGCGGTACAATTGATCCCGAGTCCATAGACGAATACGAGTCCTCTGGAGGATATCAGGGCATCCGTAAAGCTCTTCTGGAGCTGTCTACTGACGAGATCATCCAGATAATCAAGGATTCGGGGCTGAGGGGAAGAGGAGGCGCAGGATTCCCCACGGGACTTAAATGGTCCTTTGCCGCCGGCAACGAGGGGGACGTCAAGTACGTGGTCTGCAATGCCGACGAGGGTGATCCCGGCGCATTCATGGATCGGTCCATCCTCGAGGGAGATCCGCACTCGGTGCTCGAGGGAATGATCGTTTGTGCAAAAGCCATAGGTGCAACCTACGGGTACGTCTACTGCCGGGCGGAATATCCCCTGGCAATCAGGCGCCTGACGATCGCAATCGAAAGCGCCAGGGAGAAAGGGTACCTGGGAAAAGACATTCTCGGTTCCGGCTTCGACTTCGACCTCAAGATAAAGCAGGGAGCGGGAGCGTTCGTCTGCGGTGAGGAGACGGCTCTCTTCGCTTCGATAGAAGGCCAGCGGGGCATGCCCAGAATCAGACCTCCGTTTCCCGCGGAGAAGGGGCTCTGGAGGAAGCCGACGAACAACAACAACGTCGAAACTTATGCCAACGTGCCCTGGATTCTCATGAACGGTGCGAAGGCGTATGCCTCGTATGGAACCGAGAAGAGTACGGGCACAAAAGTTTTCGCTCTTGCCGGCAAGGTTATTCATGGTGGGCTGGCAGAGGTTCCCATGGGAACGACGATAAACGATCTCGTCTTCAAAATCGGCGGTGGAATCAAGGAGGGGCGTGAGTTCAAGGCCGTGCAGATGGGTGGTCCATCCGGCGGCTGCATCCCCGCTTCCCTTGGCGACACGCCCGTTGATTTCGAATCGATACCTGCAACCGGAGCCATCATGGGCTCTGGTGGGCTAGTGGTGATGGACGATTCCATATGCATGGTCGAAATCGCCAGGTTCTTCCTGGAGTTCACCCAGAACGAATCGTGCGGGAAGTGCACGTTCTGCAGAATCGGCACCCTCAGGATGCTCGAGATCCTGACGAGAATCACAAAGGGCGAGGGTGAACCTGATGACATCGAGAAGCTCGGCACGCTGGGGAAGAGTATCATGGAGGCAAGCCTCTGTGGTCTTGGTCAGTCAGCTCCCAATCCCGCTCTCTCCACTATTCGCTACTACCTTTCCGAGTACGAGCAGCACATCAACGATGGATGCTGCCCGGCAGGCGTATGTTCAGCTCTTGTCGAATTCCATATCGATGGATCGAAATGCATCGGCTGCACTCTTTGTGCCAAAGCCTGCCCCGTCGATGCGATTCAGGGTGAACCGAAGGGGCTGCATACGGTAGACAACTCGAAATGCGTCAAGTGTGGCAAGTGCATCAGCAGCTGCAACTTCGACGCAGTCTATAAGAGCTAGGGAGCTGGCCATGGAGAATATCAGACTTACGATCAACGGAACCGGTATAGAGGCTGCTCCTGGAAAAACGATTCTGGAGGTGGTAAGGGAAAACGATCTCGACGAAATTCCCACGCTCTGTCACTCTCCGGAACTGGAGCCCTACGGCTCGTGCTTCGTATGCGTGGTCGAGGTGAAAGGACGCTGGAATCTCGTTCCGGCCTGTGCAACCAGAATCGCCCCCGGGATGGAGATCGAGACCCGGAACGAAAGGGTACTGGCTTCAAGGAAAACCGCACTGGAGCTGCTTTTGTCGAACCATTACGCTGATTGCCAGTCTCCCTGCCTCGAGGGCTGTCCCGCCAACGTTGATGCCCAGGGTTACATCGCGCTCTCTGCGATGGGGGAGTACCGAAAGGCAGTTGATCTCATACGCGAGTCCAACCCGTTTCCCGCGTCATGCGGGCGGGTGTGTGTCAGAAAATGTGAAGTCGTATGCCGAAGGGAGGACGTGGACAGTCCTGTTGGCATCAACGCGGTGAAGAGGTTCGTCACGGATGCTCCAGGCACTTACGATGGCATGCCGGAATGTGCCCCCCCGAGCGGGAAAACCGTGGGCATTGTGGGAGCAGGACCATCAGGCCTTACCGCTGCCTGGTTCCTCGGCAGAAGGGGGCACAGGGTTTCTCTGTACGAAGCAATGGAGCGTTCTGGTGGAATGCTCAGATACGGTATCCCCGAGTACAGGCTGCCGGATGATGTTCTCGATGCCGAAGTCGAGTACATCTGCCGAACGGGTGCCCGGATTAGTTGCGGTGTAAGAGTAGGCAGGGATGTAACTCTCGACGAATTGCGGGAGAAGCATGATGCCGTGTACATCGCGGCCGGAGCCTGGACGGGCAAACCTATGCGGGTGGAAGGGGAATTCGATACAGAGGGTATTGTAACAGGCGCCGACTTCCTCACCGAGAAGGCTGTAACCCGCGAACCAGTCACGGGAACGATCGTGGTGATAGGCGGTGGAAACACTGCCATGGACGTCGCCAGAACTGCCTGGAGACTGGGAGCGGAAAAGGTGATCGTTCTCTACAGGCGAACCAAGGCTGAAATGCCTGCAGATGAGATGGAGATCGCTGATTGTCTCGAGGAAGGCATTGAGATCATGGAACTCGCGGCTCCCGTAGGCATAATCGAGGAGAACGGCAGACTTCTGGCTCTCAGATGCATCAGGATGAAGCTTGGTGCACCCGATGACTCCGGAAGGCGCCGCCCCGTGCCGCTCGAGGGATCGGAGTTCGATCTGCCCTGTGACACAGCTCTACCTGCGATTGGCCAGAACACTGTTCTGGACGGTCTTACGAAGATTGACGGAAACGATATCGAGCTGACGAAATGGAACACCTACGTAGTAGACACCATGACGATGAAAACGAACCAGGAGGGGGTTTTCGCAGGTGGTGATGCCGCTGACGACGGACCCACGGTTGTCATCGACGCGATAAGGGACGGCCACCTGGCAGCTGATGCGGTACACTCCTTCCTCATTGGGGAAGATCCCCCACAGAGAAGCTTTGTAGTGAAGAAGGAATTCTGGGTAAAACCGGGAAAAACGGAACTGGGTGATGTGAAGGAAAGCCCACGGCATGAAGTGCACACGATTGCTGTCGATGATCGCAGGGGTAATTTCACGGAGGTTTCAACCGGGTTCGAGTACGAGGATAACGTGCACGAATGCGACAGATGCCTTTCGTGCGGCTGCATCAGGTTCGACGATTGCGACCTGAGGCTCTACGCCGAGGAATACGGCGTGGACATGGAGAGGTACAAGGGCTACGTCAGGAAACACAGCGTAGATGAGAGGCATCCGTACCTGGTGTACGACCCCAACAAATGTATCCTCTGTTCCAGATGTATCAGAACGTGTGCCCGAATCCTCCCGATCTCGGCTATCGGCCTGGTTGGCAGAGGGTTCAGGACGGAGATGCGCCCGGCGATGAAGGACCCGCTTGTCGAGACCAGCTGTGTCAGTTGCGGAAACTGCATAGATGCATGTCCTACGGGTGCTCTCACTGCAAAGTATCCATTCCCCGGAAGGGCTGCATTGTGCTCTGAGAGTGTATCGGCGCACTGCGGATTCTGTTCGCTTGCCTGCTCCTTCGAGGTCAAGAAGTTCGGTGAAGAGAGATACTACATTTCGAATTCCGGTGTACCCGGCGAGTACCTGTGCAGGTATGGAAGATTCGGGCACGAACTGTTCATCAGGCAGAAAAGGATTTCATCCGCTGAAATCCGAACCGGCAGCTCTCGAAGGCAGGTGGACGTACTCGAGGCTTCTGAGCTGATTGCTGCTTCCCTCGGGAACGTCGCTCGGATGCATGGCCCAGGGAGTGTTGCCGTATTCGTTTCCCCGGAGCTGACGTGCGAGGAGCTCTACCTTGCTGGTAGAATCGCGAGGGAGGGGATCGGAACCGGCAACATCGGCTCCCTTTCGATTCTCGGCACCGGGAAAGAAGCCGGGATGCTCGATGCATCATTCGGCTTCACGGCGTCCACTGCTGACCGGAGCTGTCTGGCTGCAGCGGACCTGATAATCTGCAACAACACGGCCATGGAGACCGATCACCTCGTGCTTGCGGTGGATGTTGTTTCTGCAGTCAAGTCCGGTGCCAAGCTGATCGTATCCAACTCCACTCTCGACAGCACCGATCAACTTCTTGCTACGGTCGCTCTTGATCCCATGCGGGGACGCAGCTCGATTCTCTGGAATGGAATCATGCAGGTACTGATCGATGAAGAATACCTGAAGACTGAATCTCTCCAGAGAGCAGAGGAATTCCTTGCATCAAGAAATGTAACTCCCGAAAGTGCTTCTGCGATGTCGGGAGTAGACGAGGAAAACATTCGGGCTGCTGCAGACATCATTCGCGCAGCCGGAAGAATCGTTTTCATCCACAGCCCGGATAGACCACAGGACAGTGCCCCGGGAGATATGGAAACACTGGCGAATTTCGTCGTGCTCCTCAGAGGTGCCGGTATCCGGACCGAACTGCTTCTTCCCAGGATTATCAGCAACAGTGCTGCTCTGGAGGCAACCGGTGCCGATCCGGCCTTCAGACCAGGCAGGATTCCGGTTGTTTCAGGGAATGGAGTTTCCACCCATCAGGAACTCAGGAGGGTTCTGGATGAGGGTGTTATCAAGGCAGCCCTGATCATCGGTGAAGACCCGATGGCCTGGGGCCGGACCGGTGGCTGGTTCAGCAACGTCGAATTCCTGGCAGCAGTTGACTGGACGGACACCGAGACAACGCAGTACGCGGACGTCGTTCTTCCTGGTTCGACATTCCTCGAGACAAGGGGAACACGGCTGAATTTCGAGGGCAGCGTGAACAGCTTTCCACGAGCAGTCGAACCTCCATCCGGTCTTTCAGGCAAAGAAGTTCTGACAATTCTTGCGAGAGAACTCGGGCTCGAAGTCTCAGATGATGTCACGACCGAGATGAGCAATGCAGTTTCTCGAGGCCTCGGGGAATTCGTGATGTACTACTGGAACACAGGCCAGGAACGAAAGCACTCCGGACCTGGAAGTCTTGTGGTTCCGGTCACCGGATTGAAGGCTGCTTCAATTCAGCCCCCCCTTACCCACGGTGAAAAGTACAAGAAGGAGATAAGGGAAGTCGGTACGGAGCGATTCAGAGTCAGGTACTGACGAATTAGGGGAAGGGAGCTCCATGGTCAGACTCGAGAGCCTGTACGCCTTCCTGGAAGGCAACTTCGATTACCTTCTCGTTGTCGATGCTGAAGAACGGATTGTTTATGCAAACCATACTCTTGTAAGGGATTGCTGTTCATCTGGTCTTCCGGAAGAAACGACTAATCTCGAGGAACTCCTTGCTCAGACATCTCTTGACACGTTCCGCTCGGCGATGGCTCAGGCAAAGGCTGGAGAACGGGGTATTGCTGTGCTCTCCACGCTGTCTGACAGCTCAAAATCGATACCTCTGAAAGCCGGATACGCCGGTCCGGAGAGTGGAGATATTTTTCTCTTCTTCGGCAACCGGATAGGTTCCCTCGGGAAACAGGACGAGTGGGAGAAGGAAGAGCGAATCAAGGAACTGGGCTGCCTTTACGAGGTAGCTAAATGGATTGAAACATCCGATTCTATTCGCAGGTTCTTCACCGATCTGCCGAAATATATCGGCCCGGGTATGATGATCCCCGACGAGGTCGTAGTGTGGTCCCGTTTCCGGGGAATCGAGTACGGCCAGAAGCCTGCTTCCAGTAAGTACCTTACCGTAGAGCTGGAGATTGGGCAGCAGATCGAAGGCGAGATCCGGGTGGGTTACCTGGACGACAGCCATGAACTGCTTCCCGAGGAACAGCGGATGATCAACGAGATCGGACGGATGCTCAGCCTTGCTCTGGAACGCAAGGAACTCAGGGAGAGACTGGCCCTCAAGATCGATGAAGAGGACGAGTACAATCAGCGGCTGAAAGAGCTGAAGAAAGAGATAGCCGGTAGAACCGAGGAAGTAGAAGCCCAGCGGGCGAAACTCGGAATTGTCAATTCCTACCTGGACAGGGTCAACAGGGGCTGGGAAGAAGCCAGATCCAGACTGGAGACGACCTTTCAGGCCATTCCCGACGATGTGATGCTCATCGACAAGAATCGAAAGATCGTCATGACCAATCGGGAAGATATCAAACCTGGAATCAGCTGCTACAAAGCGTATTTCGGCAGGGATGTGCCCTGTGAGGACTGCCGCCTGTCAAGGATAATCAGGGATAAGACACCCATAACACTGACGATGAAGAACGAGGATAAATTCCTTCAGGTTCACGCGCTTCCAGTGTACAACACCGAGCATGAAGTTGATGGAATCCTTGAATTCTACAGGGATGTAACCCTCGAGAAAACCTATGAGCAACAACTTCAGCAGGCGGACAAACTGGCATCTCTGGGTCAGCTCGTCAGCGGAATCGGTCATGAGATAAACAATCCGAATCAATTCATCAGGGGAAACGTCAACATAATCAAACAGTCTCTAGAGGATATTCTTCCCATTCTGGACGAGTACAGGGATACCCACCCGGATCTCAAAATTGCGAGGCTGAAGTACGATTTCTTCAGGCAGCACATTATGACGCTCGTCGATGATATGGCCCATGGATCGGAACGGATCAAGGGAATCGTCGAGGGACTGAGGGGATTTGCCAGGAAGGATGAAGGACTGCTTATCGACACCGTCGACGTGAACACACTTATAGAAGCCAGCACCAGGCTTGTACACAACGAGATTCACAAAAGGGCTGATATCGAACTGGATCTCGTAGAAAATCTTCCTTCGTTCACTGGAAATTCCCAGAAGATCGAGCAGGTTTTCATCAACCTCCTGGTGAATGCCGGGCAGGCGATTCCCGATGACAGGAAGGGCGTGATAACCATTAGAACGAGGTTAGAGACTCCCGGAGTGGTGGTAATCGAGATATCGGATAACGGCAAGGGCATGAACGAGAAAACACTCAAGCAGATATTCGATCCATTCTTCACTACGAAAAGGGCAGGGGGGGGTACCGGGCTGGGCCTGGCGATAGCCTACCGGATAATCGAGGAGCACAACGGAAACATCACTGTGACCAGCAAGCAGGGAGAGGGAACGACCTTTACCATCAGAATCCCGACAACCGATGGAAACAGGGGAGGGGCGTGAAATGAAGAGAATAATGATCGTTGACGACGATGTTGCCGTAACCAACTACTTCATGGTCTTCCTCATGCAGACAGGTCTTTTCGACTCCACAATCGTGAACGATTCTCGCGAAGTTGCCAACCTCCTTGCTGAGGGAGAATATGACATCATCTTGCTGGACATGGATATGCCCAACGTGAGCGGTATGGATATCCTCCGTGACATGCGCGGCAAGGGCATCGGCACGCCAGTTGTGGTTCTGACCGGAGTAAGCGATGTCGACCTTGCGGTCCGTGCGATGAAGCAGGGAGCCTTTGACTACCTCATCAAGCCGGTGGAAGATGACCATCTTCTGGAGGTCCTGAACAACGCACTCGAGCATGGCGCCCTCATCGATACGATAGATAGTCTCTCCGGGCAGCTCAAGCGGGAGGACCTGGCCCATCAGGCGGCGTTCGAGCAGTTCCCTACACAGGATCCAGCCATGATCCGTCTCTTCCATCAGGCGGAGAGAACGGCTTCCAGTGATCTGAGTGTATTCATCTGGGGAGAGAATGGAACCGGCAAGGAAGCACTTGCAAGAGCCATACACAGGGTCAGCACCAGAGCCGGTAAACCCTTCATCGCAATAGAGGCCGACAGTCAGGATGCCGAGCACTTCTGTTCCTTTTTCTTCGGTCAGGCGAAGGACTGGAGCGGGGAAAGAGAGGAAACTCCTGGTATTCTGGAGGAGGCTGCAAATGGAACGGTTTTCCTCGACAACATCGAATCCCTTTCCCTTCCGGCACAGGTAAGGCTGAAGAGAGTGATACAGACGGGTGAGTACTATCGCGAGAGTTCCACTAGGATCAGAAAAGCTGACATACGTTTCATCGTTGCCTCGACGGTAGATCTGACCGCACCCGAATACAAGAGCACCTTTTCGCGTGATCTCCTCTACCATCTCATGGTTAATTCGATTGGAATACCTCCGCTCCGGGAGAGAGTGGAGGACATTCCGCTTCTCGCACAGCATTTCCTCGAGGAGGAAATCAGGAGAAACGAACGCGATATTTCCGGTTTCTCCGAGGAGTTCCTCTGCCTTCTCAAAGGATACGGTTTCCCCGATAACGTACAGGAGTTGAAAACTATCATCGCCGGAGCCGTCGCTAACGAGGAATCGGATCAGATAACCATCGAATCACTGTCTCCTTACATTATCGAGAGGATTGGAGCCCTGGAACCGAGCTTCGAGCCGAGAAAATTATCGGATGTAGTAAGTGAGCAGGTGCTTCGAACGATAGAGTACTACCGGGGAGACAGAGAATCAGCCGCCAGAGAACTGGGAATCCCGATCTCTGAACTCGATCGGCTTTCTAAAGATCTTTGAACCGCGGGGTCAGAAAAACGCCCCGTGATCGGAATGTCACGGGGCGTCCAGAAGTAACCGGATGGAATCAGTCCGGCATTTCGTAGATCTTCCACTCTCCGTTCTCGAGGGTCATTTCGACTTCTTCCTCTTCACCATCGACGGTTTTGAGGAAGACGAGTGCATCGTCACCTTCGATTTCCGAGCCGGTGACTTCCACATCGAGTTTGTCACCCAGCTCTGCCCTCATTGCTTCGGTTTCGATGAGTGCTGCGAAGAAGACTCTGGAAGTCCAATCCTCGACTTCACTGACAGTCGTTTCGACTCCCATGGTCCCGAGGGCCATAACCGCCATCTCGGGATCCTCCTTTAGTGCTTCGAGCTGCACGTCCAGCTCTTCCAGCGCGTAGGTGGACAGGTAACTGGCAGCCTTCTCGCCGTCACCGGCCTTGACTGCCCCGATGAAGTCCTTCACGGCATCCTCGGGCAGCCCGCCTCCTCCGCCGCAGGCCATGAGCACGAGCATCACTGCCGATGCAAGTACGATAACAAGTTTCATTTCTTCCCCCTCCAGGGTGTATGGATTACACCGCCACTTGGACGGTCCGGAAACCTTTCAGGCTACAATACCACGAACCATGATACGATTCAACCCGGTATGGAACGATCCGAAGGAAACCCCTATTGCTGGTCCTTGACCGGGAGCGTAAACCGATCGCTTTCAAACCGATCTCCGCCCAGCCAGATGTCTACCTTAATGCCGTTGGAGGTTCTCGATACATCACAGTGTTTCACCTGCCAGCCGAGCAGATTAAGCCGGGAAGCCCCCAGCAAGTCGTGGCCGGTCATGGCCCCGTAATAGCCCGCCAGTTCTGGTCTTTTCTGACTGTTCAAGGCCAGGTCTATTCTCTCTATTTCCTCATCGCTGTGAGCCCTGTCATCGAAAGCGGAGAGGTGTAGCCCATCCTCCTCCTGATGAAGTGAAATGACCAGCCTTGAAGGATTGTTCTCCAGCATGTAATTCGATATTCCACCGATCAGGTGGAGAATCAGTTCTTTTCTCTTCATGGTTTTCTTCTCCCGAGAAACAACAACCTATTCATAACCAGTGTCCTTTGAACGATACCACATAATAACCGAGACGATGAATGCAGCGGTCAGGCCTCCGGCAAAACCATTGTTGTAGAGGTTCATACCACCCTGCCAGGATCCGGTCTGATGAACCAGGGCAAGGTGCGTGAACCCGGCGACCAATCCCGTAAGAACTCCGAATGCCCCTGCCAGCGGTGCGAGGGTTGTACAGAAAATTGCGGCAAGGATCGCACCGGGAGCTGTAAGTGATTTGCCGAATACAACCGTTGCAATGATAACTCCGAGAACGATCGGCCATGAATTACGAAAATGTGTGCCGAAAGCACCAAATCCCATGATGGTCAGGAGCCCCCCGATAGTGGGACCGTTGAAATCCCCGCCGATCAGCAGAATGTAAAGAGAGCCTGCAAGACCGATAAACCCGGCGTTGAGCAGAGCTCCCTCCATCGATTCCATGTCCATGAAATCCGAGGGGAGTCGGCCCGAATGTTTCTGGATGGCCTTAAAACTCCTCAGGCTCTTCATGCCTCCTGCCAGCAGCCCCGTCAGGATCAGGATGCCCGAGAGAGCGGGTATCAGAAATGAAAGCGTTGCAGATCCCTCCGTATGCCACTGCAGGAGTCCCTCGAAAGTGTGCCCTCCCGCCCTGATCAGTGCGGCTGCAAAGAGAGCGAAAAAACCACAGGACAAACCCATGTTGTAAAGGTTGTATCCCTGGTGGAGATGCAGCATGGACACGGCAATTGCCGGAAGCAGAAAACCCGTTCCGATTCCTGCAGCAGTTCCAACGGCGATTGCAGGTAATCCCGAAAGCCCCAGCTCAAAAGAAAAAACGCTGATCAGCGGACCAAGAGCGGTTCCGAAAAGGGCAATGATTATGTATTCTGCAAAACTCCTGCCGACCAGTTTTCCCGAAATGTAAACTCCAATGATTATCGGGATGATGTTCATTGGTGTTTTTCCGAACAGGGCGAAACCCATCATCGTAAAAATGGCAGCAAAGGTCGATCCAGACAATTGGACCTTTGACATCGTAGTAAGGAATAACCCCACAATGCCAACCGCTGCGGCGTTGACAAGGGCGGCGCCTGTGCCGCTGGTGGCTATGAAGTCAGTGATGAGTCTTGCCGGCTGAAACTGCAGCTCAAGAAATCCACCGAAAGCTCTGCCTGGTCCATCAACAGCTATCCCGGTGATAACAAACGAGAACATGATGAATATGAGCAGAAACAGCAGTACTCTGTTCTGTCCGCCTATGTCCGTCTCCTCTTCAGCTGTTTTAAGGGGCTAGTATAATTATCCGGCAACGTAGAAGGTGAGTAGCACGATTGCCACAACACCGTGCAAAAATCGGCCCCGTTTGCAATGCCAACGTTCTGTAGATTGTTCAGGGAGGTCAAGGATCAGAAAGGTCCCTTCAACAGGTTCCTGTAGTAGCTGTGAGCGGTGTACAGAACCGCTGCGGGATTGTGGCCCGTAACCCTGTCCTTCGCTACGAGCACCGTTACCGGGACTGAGCTGTATTTGAAGAACAGCGAATCATGGCCGACGCAAAGCCCGATGACTACGTTGAGGTCCGTCCCGCTCCGATCGAGAATGCGAGCCTGGGCAACCGGGCTGCACATCGCCTCGAACTCCCCGATACGGATCTTCTGATCGTCGAGAACACCTATTCTCTCCTTCGGAGTTCTTCCCACCTTGCAGCAGACGGAAACAGCCTCCAGACCAGCTGATATGAGAATTTCACTGAAGAGCCTTGCCTCCTCCATCAGCCCCGTGCAGAAGGCAATGCCTATTCTGCTGTAGCCCATTTTCCCGGCGAGTTCGATTATCTCCAGAGCCCTGGGCTTTACGGGGTAGGGAGCGGCTTCGGCACCCCTCGACCTGCCGATGTAGCATTCACCTTCCTGTACGGTGGCAGCTCTAGCGAGCTCCATGGTGCCGCGGTCATCGTACTCCTCGAAAGCTTTGCTGACCAGAACCTCCAGAGTAAGAGTCGGGCACCAGACGGGACCGGTTCCAGCAGGATTTGTACAGACCTTCCTTTCCTCCTTGCAGTAAGCGCACTTCGGCAAGGCAAACTCTTGTTGACTGCTCATGGATTTACTCCTTCCCGGCAGTGGGAGTGTATAGCGTCGTCATTCCTACATGGAAGCCGTGAGAAGTGAGGGCTTGTTGCCGTCAGAAAATGATCTGGGTAAGCTCGACCATCTCCAGTGTCTGCTCTTCGGTGTATCCGAGCTGCTCCATGGCTCCGGACGGGCATACCGATGAACAGCTGCCGCAACCCTTGCAGAGAGCGGTATTCACCGAACAGACGTTTTTCCCGCTTTGCCAGACAAGCCCGAGAGCGTTGTATGGGCAGACCGAAACGCATAACCCGCAGCCGACGCAAACGTCCTGATCCACACTGGCAATGTTGGCTACTGCCAGGTACTCGTCCGAACTGATAATGATGCAGGCTCTCTCCGCGGCAGCCTTGGCCTGTGAGATCGTCTCGTCCATACCCTTGGGAGAATGAGCCAGACCGGCAAGGTATATCCCCTCCGCCGAAAAATCCACGGGTCTGAGTTTAACGTGAGCTTCCATGAAGAACCGGTTTTCGTTGAGCGGTATCTTGAGCATCTGCGACAGTCGCGAAGCATCTTCCCTCGGCTCGATGGCGGGTGCGAGGATCACGCGGTCGGGAGCTATCTCGATGGTTGCACCGAGAACATGGTCGACCACACTGACTCTGATCTTTCTGTCTTCTCCGGTTCCGTCGAATTCGACTATGGGCTTTTCGTCCTTATCAAATCTCATGAACACGACACCCATTGCCCTGGCCTGCTGGTAGTATCGCTCGTTGAATCCGTAGGTCCTCATATCTCTGTAGAGGATGTAGACGTTCAGATCAGGATTGAGCTCCTTGAGCCGGATAGCGTTCTTGACGGACTGTGTGCAGCAGACTCTGGAACAGTATGGGTGTTCCTCTTCCCTCGACCCCACACACTGAATCATCACAACACTCTTCATTCTGGCGTACGAGTCGCAGTCGTGCTCGAGATCCTTCTCGAGTTCCAGCTGTGTGAGAACTGCTCCATCAGAATTCCCGTACAGATATGAGTCCGGGCTGGTTTCCACTCCTCCCGTGGTGATGATGATTATACCGTGCTTGTAATCCTCGATCTCTTCAGTTTCGTTGTTGCGGATCGATGTAAGGTAGTTTCCGATGTATCCATCAACGGCATCGATAGTGGAATTCAGGTAGATGTGGACGCGGGGATGGGATTCCAGTCGGCTGATCAGGTCATTCAGATACTCGAGTACGTCGAGACCGTCAGGTTTCTTCGTAAGCCGCAACAGGTTGCCGCCGAACACACTTTCTCTCTCGACCAGAGCCACATCGTAGCCCTGTTCGGCGACGGAGAGTGCTGCAGTCATACCGGCAAGCCCCCCGCCGACGACCAGCCCCTTCTGCACCACATCGAGGACGACTGTATGAAGGGGATTCAGCAGCCGTGACTTGCCCACAGCGATTCGGGTCAGGATCTTCGCCTTTTCCGTCGCCTGCACCGGATCGTTCCGGTGGACCCAGCTGCAGTGGTTCCTGATGTTGGCCATGTTGAACAGGTAGCGGTTAAGCCCTGCTTCCCTGATGGTTTCCTGAAAGAGCGGTTCGTGAGTGCTGGGGGAGCAGGAAGAGACGACTATCCTGTTCAGACGATTCTCGTCGATTATCTCCTTTATCTTCTTCTGTGTGTCCTGAGAGCAGGTGAACAGGTTCTCACCGGCGTAAACAACATCCGGAAGGGTTCGCGCGAATTCGACTACCGAGGGTACGTCGACAATGCTTGCGATATTGGTTCCGCAACGGCAGATGAAAACACCAATCCTTGGTCTTTTCCCGCTTACGTCGATCTCTTCGGGATACTCCTTCTCGATGATCTCCGTGCCCCGGGTATCCGAAAGGATCTCCGCTGCACCGGCTACCGATCCCGAAGCCTGGGTGACGGTCTCCGGGATATCCATCGGGGAACCTGCAGGTCCGGAAACGAAGACCCCCGGCCGCGAAGTCAGTATGGGTGAATGCTGTGAGGAGTCGATGAAGCTGTACTCGTTCAGACGGAGTCCGAGGTTATCCGATATCTCTGCGTTGAGCCTGTTGTGATCGAGACCGACGGACAGAACCACGAGATCGAACTCCTCGAACCGTACGGTGCCGTCCTCTGTCACGTAACGCAGCTCGAGGTTACCGGAATCGTTGATTTCTCTTATCTTGCTGACCCTTGACCTGACAAACCTCACACCCATCTCGACAGCCCGTTCGTAGTAGCTGTCGAAATCCTTGCCGTGTGCACGCATGTCCATGAAGAACATGGTCGGCTCAACAGAGCTCACATGCTCCTTTGCGATTATCGCCTCTTTGATCGCGTACATGCAGCAGACGGAGGAGCAGTACGGCATGTGAGTGTCCTCGGTTCTCGACCCGACACATTGAAGCCATGCTATCCTTGTCGGAACCTTGTCGTCGGAAGGTCTCTGCAGATGCCCCTCGAAGGGACCTGATGCGGCTAATATTCTCTCGAACTGAATACTGGTTAATACGTTATCGTAACGTCCGTAGCCGAACTCGTGCAGCGGGGAAGGATCGAATGCCTCGGCTCCAGATGTTAGAATGACCGCTCCGACCCGGATATCGACCATTTCCCCGGTCATGGCGTGGTTGATCGCATTTGCTTCACAGACGACCTCGCACTGCAGACAGCGTGAGCAGAGACCGCACTCGAGACAGCGTCCGGCTTCTTCGCGAACCTCCTCTTCGGAGAAACCGAGTTCGACTTCACAGAAATCCTTCACACGCTCGGCTGGAGGAATGAAACCCATCTGAACACGCTGCCTGAGCGGGACATCCATAGGGGGTTCCCTGGCTGGAAGCTCATCCTCCACGGTTCTTCCATCGGACATATCCTCGCCTCTGAGGTATCGATCGATCGACAGGGCCGCCTCGTGAGCCTGTCCTACCGCCTCGACGACCGAAGCCGGGCCGCGAATGATGTCTCCGGCTGCGAACACTCCATCGATGGAAGTTGAAAATGTCAGGGGATCCACCGGTACCGTCTGCTTCAGCCCGGAGTCCGTTTCCTTCAGGAAGGTAATGTCAGAGCTCTGCCCGATGGCGATGATCACATCGTCGCAATCGGTTTCTATAACATCCTCATTATCGAACTGCGGATTGAAATTTCCCTCCGAATCGAAAACGGAAGTGCATTTCCGCAAGCGGATACCCTTCACTCTGCCGTTCTCACCGATTATCTCCGCGGGTCCCCATGACGGATTGATCCGGATCCCTTCCTCGATTGCCTCAGTGATCTCCCAGCCGTGGGCAGGCATTTCCCTTCGGGATTCCAGGCAGTAAAGCTCCACCTCCGAGCCAAGGCGGATTGCTGATTTCGCTACATCTATCGCTACGTTTCCGCCGCCTATGACAACCATTTTTTTACCGAGGTCGGGCTCGACGTTTCCGTTCACCTTTCTCAGGAATTCTATCCCGGTCTGGACTCCGGAGTTATCTGCTCCATCGATGTCCAGCTTTCTTCCGTAGGAGAATCCGACCGATACGAACAAAGCATCGTAGTGCTCCCGCAGTCCGGCAAAATCCTCCGGGCCTATGGGTGAATTCGTACGAAGCTCGATTCCCTCTCTCAAAATCTGTTCTATCTCCCAGTCGAGTTCTTCCTCAGGGAGCCTGTAGGAGGGGATTCCCAATCGCAGCATTCCCCCTGCCTTGTCATCCTTCTCGAATATGGTGACCTGATAACCTTCCCTGGCCAGGTAGAATGCGCAGGTGAGCCCGGCGGGTCCCGCACCTATCACGGCAACTTTCTCGCTCTTATCGGGAACGGTTTCGTCAGTGTTCTTTTCGAACTCCTCGTGATGTGCATGGACGTAATCGGCGATGAACCGCTTGATGGATCTGATATCGACAGGCTCATCGTACTCTCCACGACGGCATTCCGTTTCGCACGGATGATGACAGACCCTTCCGCAGACCGAGACGAACGGGTTGTTCTTCCTGATCAGGTCGTATGCCTCTTCGTACTTGCCTTCAGCCACGAGAGCAACGTAGCCCTGTACGTGAATCCCTGACGGGCAGGCGAGTTGACAGGGGGGTGTCTCTGCCTTGTCGATGACAAATGCGTTCGGGGAGGCCTGGGCATAGGGCTTATAGATTGCCTTTCTATCGACAAGGTTCTCGTCGAACAACGACAAGACGCTTACGGGGCACACTTCTACGCATTCACCACAGCCGGTGCAGGTTTCCAGATCGACAAAGCGGGGACGTTTGTACACTCTTGCCGTGAAGTTGCCGGGTTCACCTTCAAGGGAGACCAGATTCGAGTCAGTCAGCAGTTCTATATTGAGATGTCTCCCGCATTCAACCAGCTTGGGAGAGATGACACACATGGCGCAGTCATTCGTAGGGAACGTCTTGTCCAGCTGGGCCATGATTCCGCCGATTGCGGGTGAATCCTCGACCAGGTAAACCTTGAATCCGGAGTCGGCCAGATCAAGAGATGACTGGATTCCAGCTATGCCGCCGCCGACCACGAGCACTGCTCCCGATCTACGTGTGGCTGTCGTAACCAATTCTTTCTTCGGCTCTGGCGCTCCGTTGGACATGTTCAGCTGCCCCGCCGTGTCAAACAGGGGAATGCATCAAGCAGAACTACCATGATTCCTCCAGTTCACCCTCGAGCACGCGTTTGATTTCAGCTCTGTTCTCGTCGTCAGGATGCAGTTTCTGTTCTATGAGCCTGCATCGAAGGCTCTGCACGATTCTGTCGAGTTCCCTGGCCTTCTCGAGCCGTTCTGCTGGAACGTATCCCTCTTTCACAGCCATATCTCTGAGAATGCTGATGACATCGGTGAACTTCACGTTCTGAGGGCAGAGGGCAGCGCAAGCGTAGCATCTCGAACACATCCAGAGAATGTCGGAGGAGAGGACCTCCTCACGCATACCCAGTATGGCCATCCTTATTATCTTTCTCGGATCGTACTCATCATGCACCTCTGCCACGGGGCAGGTAGCCGTGCAGGTGCCGCAGGTGAAGCACTTCATGAAGGACTCCGCACCTGGCTGTGATGCAATTTGATTCTTGAAGTTCGGGTCTTTCTCGGCGAGGATTATCTTCTTCATCTCTATAGTCTCCATCTAGACAGGCTCGGGTATCATCCTGAGCTCGGCCATCGAGAACACGGGCCCGTCGATGCAGATGTATTTCGACCCGATGTTACACCTCCCGCACTTGCCTATGCCGCACTTCATGCGCCGTTCGAGGGAAGTGTAGATCCTGTCGTCGGGGAATCCAAGTGCTGTGAGCACCGGCAGTGTGAACTTGATCATAATCGGAGGTCCGCATACGATGGCGAACGTATTTTCCCGGTCGGGTGCGATCTCTTCGGTAACCGTCGGTACGAATCCGGTCTTGCCGTCCCAGCCTTCCACCGGTCTGTCAATAGTGAGATGCAGCTCGAGGTCATCTCTCTCTTTCCAGAGGGCTAGTTCGTCCTTGTAAATGAGGAGATCGGGTGTTCTCGCTCCGTAAACAACGGTTATGTCTCCGTAATCACTCCTGTTTTCCAGCAGGTACACCAGAAGTGACCTCAGGGTTGTAAAAGCAAACCCGCCACCAACTATCAACACGTTAGCGCCCTTGAGCTCCTCCACAGGATACCAGTTGCCGAGAGGTCCTCTCATCCCGACGGTATCACCCACTCTGAGGTAATGTATCTCGTTGGTTACGGTACCGGTCCTGCTCACTGTGAAACGGAGATAGCCGTCTTCAGTAGGGGAGGACGCTATCCCGAAAGGTGATTCACCCTTGCCGAGTATTGACAGTTCGCAGAACTGCCCGGGCAGGTAGTTGAACGCCTTACGTTCCGCTTCGTCCAGGAAGGTCAGGTCATAGGTGCGAAGCATCCTGTCAGAATCTTCCGAGACGATTTTCTCGACTCTCATCTGCAGCGGAATGTAGGTATTCGACACGACTATCCTCAACTCTCGCATTCCTGGAGTTCTCTCAGCACATCCCTTACATCGAAGTTGACGGGACAGGCGGAGATGCATCGTCCGCAGCCAGTGCAGAGCATCTCTCCGTACCTTTCCGGGTAGTAACTGAATTTGTGCATGATCCTCTGCCTTACACGTTCCTTCGAAAGAGCCCTGGGATTGTGCCCAGAAGCTTCTGCCGTGAATATGGGGAACATGCATGAGTCCCAGATGCGGATCCTCTTGCCTCTGCCGCCGCTGCCCTCATCCTGGAGATCGAAGCAGTGGCAGGTGGGACAGCAGAATGTGCATGCACCGCAGGTCACACACTTGGCGCTGATCTTATCCCACACTTCGGCATCGAACAATTCTGTCAGGTGCGTGTCGATGCCTTCGATACCATCCGGAGCGGTCATCAGAGATTCCGCCCTGGCAGCCAGCTCCGAAGCCCTTGTCAGGTCGTCATCCGATACGTCTTTCAAGCAGGAAATCCCTGCGATGAGTTCCGTACCCTTCTCGCTCATAGGTTCCATCAGCCAGGCTTCACCGATGTCGATCACGAAGACGTCCGCTCCGGTCCCGCTGTGCGGTCCGCCGCCGAACCAGTTGCAGAAGCAGGTCGAAAGAGGCTCGTTGCATGCGGTACAGAAGATGATGGAATCGTCGAACCTCTCCTTCCAGTAGGGATCCTGGAATCTCTTGTCCCCGGGCATCTGTATTGCGTCTCCCATGACTTTGTCCAGGAGGTGAAGACTGCGGACATCGCAGCCTCTCATTCCCCAGACTGCCAGCGGTCTGGTACTGGCCGGTATCGTTCTGACCTCGCCATTCTCGTACTCGAAAAGCACTTCGGCCTGTGGAAAGAACACGTTCTTCGGGGACATGACCGTTACCGTACAGTCCTGGACGATATCATCATCCGGTCCAACGGGAACGAAGATCGTTGTACTCCCACGAAGGCCGGGAGCGTAGACGTCGTAGCCTTCTGCCAGTTCACGGATGAAATCCCCGAAATCACTCTTGTCCAGCCTTGTCATTCTCCCTATCCCATTATGAAATCCTGCTTCTCGTCTTCCCGGTAGTCAGCCATTGCCGGTTTCCCGCCGATATCGAGACCGGCTACGTCGCCGAATCTTGTTTCCACTTCGGCTGCTACCTTCCTGTTGAGAAGGAGGAGGTTGATATCCATCGGACAGGCTCTCTCGCAGGCGCCGCATTCAACGCATCGCCCGGCCACATGCAGGTTTCTTATCAGATGAAAAATCATGGTGTCCGAGAAGTCGCAGGTGCTGCCTATCCAGCGCGGGTCGTTCTGGTCGACGAAGCACACATTGCAGTAGCATGAGGGGCACACATTCCTGCAGGCATAGCAGCGTATGCACTTCTCGTACTCCTGCTTCATCCGGTCCCATCTCCGGGAAGCCGGCAGGGATTCGAATTCTCTCACCTCTTTCAGCCTGTCTTCTACAGAAATTTCTTTCCTGGGCTCGCCCATGAAAAAATCGAATTCCCTCGCGTCGGGATGAACACAGGTAAGACAGGCCGAACTCAGTATCTCCTCGCGGTTGATTGAGAGTTCGAATCCGTTGCCCGTAACACCGATCTGCGAACCTGAATCCTCCAGTTCCAGTATCTCCCTGCCGTCAGTCTTCCGGAGCACTTTTTTTCGATCCAGCACACCATTGCATGGAACTCCTACTATTACAACGTTCTCGCGGTCGACCTGCTTCTCGAGGATATGCAGGACAAGTGACCTTGCATCACAGCCCTTTACCGCGATTCCGATCCGTTTCCCGGTAAACTGCTTTCTATCCTTCGTGAAGAAAACGGACAGGTTGTTCCCGCAGGTGATATCGAAAATGAGATCGTCCGCCTCGTCCGGGTTGTCGATGAAAACAGGTGTTGCCGACAGAGGGCGGGATCCGCTTTTCCATCCGATGAAAAGGTCGATCCGATTCTCCGCGAGCAGCTCCCGTACGGTTTTGCGAAGATCTTCCATAGTACTCATGCCTTCTTCACCAGCCTGGTCGAGGGTCCCAGTTCCCTGACATCTTCGGTTATCTTTCTCACCACTTCTGCGAATCGCTCACCCTCTCCTGCAGAGATCCAGGAGAACTGAACCCGGTCCGGCTCTACCCCTACGAATTCGAGGATTGTGTTCAGGACGGCGAATTTCCTTCTCGCTACGTAGTTGCCCGATATGTAGTGACAATCACCCGGATGGCAACCGGAGATCAGCACCCCGTCGAATCCTGCAGAAAGGCTTTTCATCACGAAAAGAGGGTCTACACGCCCGGAACAGGGAACGCGCACCACCCGGATATTCGGGGGGTACTGTATCCTCGAAACACCTGCAAGATCCGCGCCGGCATACGAGCACCAGTTGCACAGGATGGCGAGTATTCTGGGCTGCCATTCTTTCATTCGGCTGTTTTCCCCTCAACAGTCTCCATGGAAAGCGAATCGAACACCGAGAAGAGCTGATCGTTGGTGAATCCGCGAAGATCGAGAGCACCACACCTGCATGAAGCGACGCACGCACCACACCCCTTGCAAAGTGCATCGTTTATAACGGCTACGCTTTCTTCAGGATCGATTTCAATGGCTGAGTAAGCGCATGCTGATTCGCAGTAACCGCACCCGGAGCATCTGTCAGTCCTTACCTGGGCAATGGTACCCTCGGCGAGTATGGACCTCTTCGACAGGAAGGTCAGTGCCCTGGCGGCTGCCGCAAGGGACTGGGCGATTGATTCACTCATATCCTTGGGGCCGTGGGCAAGCCCGCAGACGAAAATACCCTCGGTGGCAAAGTCAACGGGGCGCAGTTTCACGTGTGCTTCCAGGAACAGCCCGTCGGAATTTAGCGGTACCTTGAGCATCTGACCAAGCTTTCTGTTCCCCTCCGGGGCGTCGATAGCCGTCGCCAGGACCAGCAGGTCGGCGTCAATGACGACTTCCTCCTCCAGCACGGAGTCGAAGACTGTTACCCTCAGCCTGCTGTCCGGATCATCCGGCTGGATCATCTTCACGAGCGGCTTGCGTTCGGGCGTGTAACGGAAGAACAGTGTTCCCTCGTTCCGCAGTCTCGTATAGAACTCCTCGCTGAATCCATAGGTTCTGATGTCCCTGCAGGCGAAGTAAATATTCGTGTTACGCCTGCGCTTTTTCAGTTCCAGGGCGTTCTTTACCGCCTTTGAACAGCAGATACGGCTGCAGTACATCCGTCCTTCTTCTCTGGAACCTACGCACTGTACCATTACAACATTCCGCAGCCGGCCTTCGGGAAAGGCCTTGTCATGGAGCATCCGCTCGAATTCCATTTGAGTGATCACACGACTCGATTCACCGTAGAGGTAATCCTCCGTCTCGTGGCGTACACCGCCTGTGGCTACGATGACTGCCCCATGGGTGAATTCTTCACTCGATCCGTCTCCCTTCACGAGGGAGGTGAGAAAGTTCCCGACGTATCCGGAGATGTCCGTTATCTCGCTGTCTAGAAATACATTGATCCTATCATGAGAAAGCACTTTCTCGATGGTTTCGGTAAGAATCTGCTGGGGGTCTGACCCGTCGAAACTGAAGAAGATGTCCCTCATATTGCCACCGAGCACGTTTTCCCGCTCGACCAGGAAGACTTCGTACCCGGCATCCGCTACGGCCAGTGCCGCCGTCATTCCGGAGAGCCCGCCGCCGATGACAAGAGCTTCGGGATCGATCTCTATTGGAAGTCTCTGCAAAGGAACA
This sequence comes from uncultured bacterium, assembly GCA_965371785.1. Lineage (GTDB taxonomy): Bacteria > Fermentibacterota > Fermentibacteria > Fermentibacterales > JCC-6 > CBDUZS01. The sequence goes on along the minus strand of CBDUZS010000004.1, from coordinate 9,226 downwards.
AGACCACGCGCTTTGGCAACAGCCATCTCCACGAGATCCCTGGATTTTGTCGTTGCCAGTTCTGGTTCGTCCATGTGCGCCCATGAGCACTGGTCACGGATGTTGGACATCTCGAACAGGTAGGGGTTCAGCCCGGCTTCACTGATCGTATCCCTGAACAGAGGTTCGTGGGTCCTGGGTGTGCAGGCTGCGACGACAATCCTGTTCAGATCATGCTCTTCGATACGCTGCTTTATCGTCTCCAGGCAATCGGTAGAGCATGCGTAGACTACATCTTCGGAGTGTTCGACATTGTAGAGACCGGCAGCGTAACCGGCTACGTCCTTCACGTCCACGACACCAGCGATGTTTATGCCGCAGTGGCACACGAACACACCGACCCTGGGTCTCTCCCCGGCAACATCCTTTTCGATTGTCTTTTCATCGGTCGAAATGGTCTGCCTTTCGAGCCCGAGGAACCTGGCGGCATTCGCGACAGCGCCTGACGCGGATATCACAGACTCGGGGATATCTTTCGGTCCGTTCATTGCACCGCATACGAACACACCCTCCCTGGTGGTGCTGAGAGGGCTGAAGGTGTTCGATCTGCAGAACCCGAATCGGTTCAGCTTCACATCCAGGATCTTCGACAGTTTCCTGTTGATACTGCGGGGTTCGAGACCGATCGAGAGAACGACCATGTCGAAGACTTCGTACTGTATGTCGCCGTTCTCGAATGTGTACTTCAGTTTCAGGCTGCCGTCCGGAAGCTCAATGATATCGGCTACTCTGGATCTCTTGAAGCTTACGCCGTACTGCTTCTCGGCCTTGTCGTAATACCTGTCGAAATCCTTGCCGAAAGCCCTTATGTCCATGTAGAAGATCGTTGCTTCCAGGTCCCTGCTGTGTTCCCTTGCTATTATGGACTGCTTTATGGCGAACATGCAGCAGGCGGACGAACAGTAGTTCCTGTCGATACCCTCGTCCCTCGAACCGACACACTGGATGAAGGCCAGCCTTTTAGGCGGCTTGCCGTCTGACGCTTTCACTACGTGTCCGCCGAATGGGCCCGATGCGGAGAGCATACGCTCGAATTCGAGAGAGGTTACGACGTTGCTGTACCTGTGGTATCCGAAGTGACCGAAGCCAATTGGATCGAATGGATCGATACCTGTCGCGAGGATGACTGCACCAGCCAGAATTTCGATCTCCCTGTCCTGATCCTCGAAGTTTATCGCATCTGCCGGACAGACCTTTTCGCAGAGTCTGCAGACTCCCTTTGTAAGGTAGAGGCAATGTTCGGGGTTGATCGTGTACTCGGAAGGAACGCTCTGGAGGAAGTAGCGTGAGATGGCTTTCGTTTTCCGGAGTCCGGCATCGAATTCGTCATCGAGCTTTACGGGGCACTTCTCCTCACAGAGGCCGCAGGATACGCATTTGACTGGATCAACGTACTTTGCCCGTTCGATTATCCTGCATCTGAAATTCCCCGGCGAACCCGATATCTCCTCGAGGCTGGACAGCACGTGCAGCTTGATGAGCGGGTGCCTGATGCACTCGGTCATCTTTGGAGCGAGTATGCATACGGAGCAGTCATTTGTCGGGAACGTCTTGTCGAGTTGCGGCATTCTTCCGCCAATAGTGGGTGTATCCTCGACGAGGTGCACCTCCGCTCCCATCTCCGCGAGATCCAGAGCAGCCTGTATTCCCGCGATGCCGGCGCCAAGCACGAGAACCGTGTTACTGCAGTTTTCCATCAGCTCCTCCGCCGCACTGTCAGCCTCTTTCACAGGAAAATGTTCTTACGTGTCGGATTCTCGCCGAGCCTGATGATCTCTTCGGTGAACTCGTTGGCAACCCGGGCGAATTTCGGCCCCTCCGATGCGGATATCCAGGATAACTTCAGCCTGTCAGCCTCGAGCCCGAGGGATTCGAAAACACTCTTCACGATCGCAAATCTTCTTCTCGCATGGTAGTTGCCTGTTTCGTAGTGACAGTCTCCAGGGTGACAACCTCCGAGCATGACACCATCGGAACCGTTCAGGAACGCCTTGATGAGAAAAATCGGATCGACCCTGCTGGAGCACATCACCATCAGGGGGATGATCGATGTCGGATACTGCAGTCTGCTGGTACCAGCCAGGTCCGCTCCCGTGTAAGAACACCACTTACACAGAAAACTGGTTATCCTGGGGTTGAATTCCTTCTTCATATCAGGCTCCTACAGGATCCGCCGTACACTCGGCTTATCCTAGATCTGACAGTTCCTCTTCCCTGAACACCATGACAGGGACTGGTTCTTCGATGTCTCCTCCGGGCAGATAATCGAATAGCGCACTCGTCTTTTCCCCGGTTTTACTGAAAACGGTCGCAACCGGAATGTCCACCGGGCACACGTCTGAACACATGCCGCACCCCACGCAGGAGAAGCTCATGTGAGTCAGCCTGCCCAGATGAAAAAGTATCGTATCGGGAGGCAGCCGCAACGCGCCTTTCCGCGAAAGGTATTCTTCACAGTTGGACAGGCTGTAGTCGAAATTGGACGATTCGAAATCGCAGAGAAGACAGTAGCATATCGGGCACACTCTGCTGCAGCCGTGACATCCCACACATTTTCCGAACAGGTCCAGCAGTCCATCGAGTCCGCCGCTGGTTTCGCTCATCGAAGCGAACAGGTCTTCCTTACCGCTTCTCCTGGCGGCAAGAGTCTTTTCCAGTATGGCGGGATCGAACTCCTGCCCGTTCCGCTCTCCGTTGAAACCTTTTGTGTAAACCTCAGCTTTCCCGGAATTGAGATACATCACGCATTTGCCGTCGAGATCCCTTTCACCTACCACTGATACAGTGATGTCTGAATTGATCGGGATGGGATGCTCGCAGATCCTGCACGTGTCTCTTGTGCCGTCAGGTATTCCGTCCTTCGAAACGGTTTCGCTGTACCCGGGCATCAGCTCTTCGATCTGACCTGCCGCAACCTTCTCCAGGGGGAAGACACCACCGCAAGTGTAAGAGATTATCAGGAGATTCTCGAATGAGCCCTGCTCCCGTTTCACTCTCTCGCAAAAAGCCCGAAGCTCACAGGGTTTGAGAACCGCTGCAAGCTTTTTGCCGGAGAACGAGATTGAGGACAGCGGCTGTCCGGCGTTCACGGTCATGACCGGTGCAAGAGGATCGGCTTCGGAGAGGTTCGATGAGTCGGTTATCAGAGCAAGGTCAAAGGAACCTGGTATTCTCCTCGTCGTCAGGACACCGTCCACCTTGCCGCTGTCGAGAAGGTAGCGCAGGAGTTCTGTCACTCCCTCTGAAACTCCCATATCCAGGATAATGCTACTCATCGGTTGAAACCTCCGGACCGGCATCTTTGACGAGCTCCTGAATTCCCTGCAGTTCCGATTTCCTGAATTCCCGGAGAGGCAGTGGAGCATCTGCGTCTCCTCCTGCTCTGTATTCGAAAGCTCGCTGCGTTTGATCGGCTACGTAGCTGAAGACATTTGCGACGGGAATGGAAACAGGACAGACATCCGTACACTGTCCGCATGAAACGCAGGAGAGGCTCATGTGTGCCATTCTCCCGGTATGGAACATGATTCTGTCCACCGGAAGGGAAATTCCTCCCCGCCTGGCGGCTGAAGCCATTAAAGCATCGGGATCCTGACCAGCCGTTTCCGAGTCGAAGTAGCAGAGCCTGCAATAGCAGATAGGGCAGGCACTCTGGCAGTTATGGCAGCCGATACAGTCAGCGAAAACGGATTGCATTCCCGAAAAGCCCCTGATGTCGTCTCCCGTCGCAGCGAATGCAATCTCAAGAGCTGCAGACCGGTTCTTCCGGAGCCTGTCCACTTCCTTCTGCCATAGCGAAACGTCACCAGACACGTCGGACAGAGAGCCGCCAAGCAGTTCCTCACCTCTGGTGCTTCCGGGTATAGCCAGTACTTTTTCATTAGCAAGCCCCAGGTGACAGAAATGGATGTCCGAACCCACCCGGGAGAATTCAATACAGGTTTCACAGACTGGTCTGACTTGGCCGTCCTGCTCGCCGGTCTCCAGAATTTTCGAAAAATTTCGATCACTTTCCCCCGGTTCGTTCATGTAATCCTTCAGGGGCATTGCGCCGGGGCAGTCGAAGCTGGCAAGTATGAGGTTGTCCGTGTGCACCTGCCCCAGTTTGACGAGTTCTATTGCTGCCCTGATCTCGCAGGGTCTCATGAGGGCCAGGATCTTTTGCTTACCCACGCCCTTCCTGGTCAGGCTCCGGAGGGCTCTCGCCCCCTGCACCGGCATTACCGGAGCAATCGGCGATGCTTCTGCAAGAACCGAATCGTCGTCGGTGAGAATCCAGGCAAAGGAATCACCGGAGGGTACTCTCACAGGGAGCAGCACTGAATCAACCTGTCCGTTCCGTATAAGTTCTCTGAGAAAATCCAGTATCGCATTGCAGGTTCCTGTGTTGGCCTGCAGCACTGCTCCGGACTGTTCGGAAGAGGTCATCTGACGGTCCTTTCCGGAATCATCTCAGAGCCTCATCGACTTCACGGTAGATCTGTGCGTTTGTAAAGTGCTTTGTCCGGAGTGCTCCGGACGGACAGCTCCCGAAACAGTTGCCGCACCCCCTGCAGACTGCTTCGTTAACGACGGAAACACCCTTCGAGTCATCGGCATAGATAGCACCGTAAACGCAGACATCAAGACAATTTCCGCAACCCGTACAGTAGGCTTCCATCACTTCGGAGACCATTACCTCTGGAATCAGTTTCTCCCCCGGGATGAGCCGTGTGAGTATCTGGCCCGCAGCTGCACGGGCAAAACGCATTGAATCGACAAGACCCGAGGGGCCGTGTGCTGTCCCGGCAACGAAAACTCCATCGGTTGAGGTTCCAGAGGGATTGATCATCCTGTGAGCTTCTACAAAGAAACCGGTTTCATCGAGGGAGATCCCGAGGAGTTCCGCAAGGTCTCCAGCATCCGTCGACGGGATGAGCGCAGGCGCCAGGACGACCATGTCGAAGGTTCGATCCTTCGACTGACCATCGATTTCTTCGAAGGAAATGCACGTGCCGTTCAGTTGAATATCCTTGACACGCACGAATGAGACTCCTGCACTTTCGGCGGCTCGGAGTGTGTCCGAACCGTTCTTGCCGGGAAGACAGATATCCCGGTAGAACTCCGTAATTTCAATTTCCGGGGACTGCTGCCTGAAGAGACCTGCCAGTCTCATCATGTAGCCGCAGCAGATGCCTGAGCAGTAATTCCTGTCGTTCCGGCCCACGCAGTGAACAAGTGCAACCGATGAAGGTTGTTCTCCTGAAGCGAGTTCAATCCTGCCCTCTTCGGCGAACATCGTTCCCATACTCTCTGATGTATACACCTCGTCTGACCCGGAGTAGCTGAAGTGGTCATCTTCAGAGGGGTCGTACAGCATGCAGCCGGTTGCGGTTACGATAGCACCGACCATGATGTCTTTCGGTCCGCCGCCTTCTCCCGTGGAGAGCTCGATCTCGAAGTTGCCCAGAAAACCAATCACCTTACTGACTTCAGTGTTCAGCAGGACAGTGATGTTCCGGTCTCCGTTCACTGAATCGACCCTGTCGGAGATGAAATCGGCACCCTCAGACTGATCAAAAGACATTCCCGCGAGAGAACCGGCCCTGCCGCCCAGCCTGTCGCCCTTCTCGACGAGGAATACTCTCCTGGAATCGCTTGAAAGGGACAGGGCGGCTTCCAGACCTGTGATTCCGCCTCCGATCACGAGAGTGTCAGGATTGATGTCAAACGGCTTCTCGAAAAGCTCTGTCTGATGCAGTACTCTGGATATGCCTGCGTGGATGTAGGTGATCGCTTTGTCAGTTGCCTTTTCGATATCGTCGATGACCCAGGTGCAGTGCTCTCGGATGTTGACGAGCTTGTAGAGATAGGGATTGAGATCGGCCTTCCCGCATACACCCATGAACGTGGAGTCATGATCCCTGGGGGAGCAGGCTCCGATGACCAGATGCGTGAAGCCGTTGCCAGCTATCTCTTCCTCGAGGAACTGCTGCCCCTGACCTGAGCAGAGGAAGCCGTATTTTTTCACCACGAGTTCGATATCCTTGTAATCACCGAGTTCGGACAGTTCGGCAAGAATGCGGTCCATGTCGACCTTCTCCGAAATATTCGGTCCGCATTCACATACGTAGATCCCTACTTTTGCCTTCATCTGCCTGTCCCGGCTCACTTCGGACAAGTCGCCATCCTTTCCGAGTGATCAGCGGCTTCGAGCTTGCCTGCAGCTACTTCAGTCAGCATGGCCATTGCCTCTCCCGCTGCCGATTCCGCCTGGATGACCGATATCTGGATATCCTTGGGCCCTTCGACCGTTCCCGCGGCGAATACACCCCTCCGGGAGGTTTCGGTACTCCCTGATGTGTTTGCTGCAGTTCTGACGAATCCGTGAGAATCCAGTTCGACTCCTGCCACACTCGCGAGTTCAACAAGTCCCGGGTCGGGAACGATGGCTGCGGTCAGTATCACCATGTCGACGGAGAGTTCCCGGGTTACACTCGATTCGTCCGGATAGGTCACCTTCAGACCGTCACCGCTCTCGGAGACGTGCACGTTCTCGATGGAGGAAGCGTACAGCATCTTCGTGTCTTCGTGTGAGACGCCACTGTAGAACGTCTGATAGCTCTTTCCCGGAACGCATACATCCGTGAAAACGTTACTTATGCTGATTCCGGGGATCTTCTGCTTCAGGAAGTGAACGAACTTGAAAGCGTACATGCAGCAGACCGCAGAGCAGTATTCCTGCATCGTGCGCCCCACGCAATGAATGATTGCAACGCTGCGGGGAGCATCTTCTGAGTTTCTAAGCCTTATTTCACCAAGAGTAGGTCCGTTGGAAGCGAACAGCCTCTCGAATTCGAGCGGTGAGAAAACCCCTGGAAGTCTGCCGTACCCGAGATTGGGGAACAGGGACAGATCAACGGTCTCAGAGCCTGTCGCCAGTATGACTGCTCCGACTCCTATCTCTCTCAGCTCATCAGTGTCATCCAGGTTGATGGCCTCGAAAGCACAGGATTCCACACACAGGTTGCAGTCTTCCGACCCGGACAGGTGCAGACAGTGCTCCGAATCGATGACCGGTACGTTGGGAAGCGCTCCGGAACATGGGATGTAGATGGCTTTCTTTTCGATCAGGCATTCTTCCCACTCATTCTCCAGTGACACCGGGCACACTTCGTAGCACATTCCGCATCCGATGCAATCGATCAGGCTAACGTATCTGGCTTTCTTCCTGATCGTTACGAGAAAATTTCCGGCATTGCCATCGATCTTCTCCACGGTGCTGTACGTGAGCGTCTCAACATTCGGATTCTGCAGCACTTCCTGCTGGATTGGAGCAACCATGCACGTTGAGCACTCGAGGTTGGGAAAGCTCTCTTCGTTCTTGATCACCTTGCCTCCGGTGATAGGGAGTTTATCGACAAGGTACACCTTCTTCCCGGGCAGTCCGGCAAGCATGAGGCTTGCCTTCATCCCCGCAATTCCGGCACCGATGATAAGTACGCTGTCCTCGTGCGACATCGTTTCTCTATTCAGAAAAGAGAGCTGCTTTTGATCGGATTAGGGCCCATTGCCCTGATCTTCTCAGTGAACTCGTTGACCACTTCGGCGTATCGGTTTCCCTCTGCAGCCGACACCCATGAGAGTTGAAGCCTTTCCGGATCGAGATCGAGGGCGGTCATCACCTGTTTCAACATGGCGAATCTCCGTCTGGCGTAATAGTTGCCCTCTCCGTAATGACAGTCCCCCGGGTGGCACCCCGCGACGAGAATACCGTCCGCCCCCTTGAAAAAGGTCGAAAGCAGCAGATTGTGATCTATTCTGCTGGAGCACATAACCCTTATCACGGTGAATTCAGGTGAAAGCTCGAGTTTCGATGAGCCGGCGAGGTCGGCGGCCGCATAGGTGCACCAGTTGCACAGGAAGCCTACGATTGTCGGGGTGAAATCACTCACGAAATTCTCTTCCAGAGTTCTTTGAGCTTTCGCATCTTCATGCAGCATGTGCACTCAGAAACGCTCCACATATCCATGAATCTTGATATTCGAATATTCGAATGTCGAATGTAAAATATCGGGGTTTGTCCTGTCAAGCTGGAGAACGTGATGGCGGGTGGATGGCTTTGACCAAGGGAATGCCCCTCGGTATTCTTGCTTCGGCATGAAAAACACTGCAGGGAAGAAACGCGACTGGTCCGAACAGGACCTGAAGAAGATCATCGTGGAACAGCGCAAATTCATGTGGCTGCCCGAAACCATTGAAAGAATAGCCGCATGTCTGAAGATGACTCGCGGCTTTTCCATTGCGGACATTGGCTGCGGGCTGGGATATCTGGGTTGGACATTCCGGGATCACTTCGGTTCGGGCGGGACCTATACCGGTCTGGATTGCTCGGAGAAGCTGCTTCTCGAAGCGAGAAGCATGTCATCCGGTTGGTCCAGAGAAGGCAGAGCTTCTTTCCTGAGCGGTTCGGCATACGACGTACCGCTGAGCGATGGTTCCTTCGACGTGACAATGTGCCAGACACTGCTCATGCATCTGGAAGACCCGATGAACGCTCTGAAGGAGATGGTCAGGATCACAAAACCCGGCGGCGCTGTAATGTGCATGGAACCCGACAACCTTTTTTTTGGCATCCCCTTTTCCTCGATGCCCGAGCAGTCCATGGAGGAGCTGCTCTACTTCTACAGGGCGCGCCTTATCTGGGCTCGGGGACAGAAGAAGCTGGGGAAGGGAGACTGCAGTATCGGTTCGAAAGTGCCGAAAATGATGGCTGACAGCGGGCTCGAAGGAATCGAAATCAAGCTCAGTGACAGAAGCCGCTTCGTTCAGCCTCCTTACGAGACAGAATTCCAGAAGTACACGATCGAACAGGCTATCGAGCGAATCGAGAACAGGGATGAGGAGGAGGAGAAGAGGAGCTGGAAGAGGTACAGGGAACGCTACATTGCCGGAGGTGGTTCAAAATCATCCTGCTACCGGTTCAAAAAATTCGTAGAGAAGCGTAGAGCTGAAATGGAACCTGTCGTGCTCCAGCAGTTGAAGGCCGGCACCTACTACAGGGGCTACAGCGGTTCGAATTTCATGTGCTTCATGGGTTTCAAGCCCGGACCCGGAGACTAGACGGCAATGAATCAGATTCCTATGGGTACTGCACAGATGAGGAAACGGTTGTATTCGACGGGCAGGTCGACGTAAGGTTCGAAAG
>CBDUZS010000003.1:0-73809 GCA_965371785.1 uncultured bacterium | reverse complement strand
CATAGATGTTCTCGGAGCAGCTGCTATTACCGACGACATCACTTGGTGGGATCTGTCTGAGTATCTCCCTGACGGTTCGCTGGAATCCAGTATTCTGGATACTCAGATATCCCCTGACTGGGATTATTTAGAGTGGAATTCACAAACTCCTCCTGAAACCTCTGTTTCATTCCAGATCAGGGCGTCTGATGACCACACTGCAATGGGAGCATGGTCGGATACGCTCTTGATTCCATGTCTTCTTCAAGGCATCCTGACGGATAGTGATCAATACGTTCAATACAGAGTGATACTAGAGACATCGGACCCGGATACTACACCCGTTCTTTTCGACCTTATGCTGACATGGAATCCTGTCAGCATCGGGGATACTACTGAACCGATTCTCCCAGGATTTGCACTTCTATCCATCTCACCGAATCCTGCTTCAGCTCCTGCAGTGAGGTTCAGTTTGCCCGAACCTACTTCCGTCGATATCTCCATCTTCGACCTGTCAGGTCGACTCGTCAGTAAGATAAATGGAGAAAAGTACGCCCCGGGATATCACGATGTTCTGCTTGATGACCTCTCACCTGGGATCTACTTCTGCAGGATGATCTCGGATGACTTCACTGCAACGCAGCGCTTCGTTGTCATAGAGTAGCTGCCAGAGTTCTAAAAGTATCCACTACGGGGTACCAGATTTGTACCGATCAGTTGAAGAGGCCTTCAACACTGAGATATCTCTGACCGGTATCTGCCAGGATGCAGATCGTCACCTTACCCTCGTTCCCGGGCTCCCTGGCGACTCTCATGCCTGCTGTGACGACTGCTCCCGATGAGATACCAGCCAGTATCCCCTCTTTTCGTGCAAGCAGCCTGCAGTTCTCGAAGGCCTCTTCCTCACTGACCAGCTCTATCCTGTCTATGATCTCTCTGTCCAGTGTTTCGGGGACGAATCCCGGAGCAGTTCCCATGATGCGGTGTGGTCGGAAGATTCCCTGGGAGATGTATGGTGACTCCTCGGGTTCCACGGCTACCAGCTGGATCCCCGGCTTTCTCTCCTTGAGGTAGCGTCCTGCTCCGCAGATCGTTCCGCCGGTTCCCAGACCTGCAACGAGAATGTCGATACTGCCATCAGTGTCCTCCCAGAGTTCCGGACCGGTGCCGTAGTAGTGGGCATCGGGATTGGAGGGGTTCACATGCTGACCTACGTAGAAGTACTCTGGATGCTCTGCGAGGATTTCCTTCATTCTTTTTCGCGATCCCGCGGTTCCCTCCGATGCGGGAGTGAGGATCAGTTCCGCTCCGAAAACCTTCAGGATCTTCCGTCTCTCCAGGCTCTGGATCTCGGACATCACCAGAATTGCTCTGTACCCTCTGATGGCTGCGATCCACGCCACAGCCATACCGGTGTTCCCGCTGGTGACTTCGATGAGGGTGTCACCTGGTTTCAGGCGGCCCTCCTTCTCGGCGTCGGAGATTATCCTGAGCACGGGGCGGTCCTTGATACTCAGCGGATTCATGAATTCACACTTGGCGTAGATATCCCGATCCGGAACAAGTCTCTCCAGCCTGAGGAGGGGTGTCCCTCCGATCAGTCCAGTGAGATCACTGTGGGCTCTTATCATCGTACCTACATCCGGGCAATTATTGCCTCACCGAAACCTGAGCAGGAGACTTCCGTGACATCCTCCCTGCCCTCTCTCTTCATCATGCGCGCCAGGTCGTAGGTGACGAATCCGTCAAGGATGGAGCGCTCCATTCCATGGATGATCAGTTCAGCGGCCTCGTCCCAGCCCATGTGGTTGAGCATCATCACGGCGGAAAGGATAAGTGATCCCGGGTTGACCTTGTCCATCCCCGTGTACTTCGGAGCGGTTCCATGCGTGGCTTCGAACAGGGCTATGTCGTCGGACATGTTCGCCCCCGGGCCCAGGCCCAGCCCGCCTACCAGTGCTATTGCCGCATCGGAGATGTAATCGCCGTTCAGATTGGGCAGGGCGAGCACGCTGTACTCTTCGGGACGTGTCTGTATCTGCTGGAAGATCGAATCGGCGATGCGATCCTTCACCAGGATCTTGCCCTCGGGCATTCTACCGTCGAAATCATCCCAGAGTACTTTCTCGGAGATCGTTTCATCTGCGAACTCGCTTGCGGCAAGTTCGTACCCCCACTTGCAGAATGATCCTTCGGTGAACTTCATGATGTTGCCCTTGTGAACGATTGTGATGGATGGGAGCTTGTGACTCACAGCCCACTGAAGGGCCTTGCGAACGAGCCGTGTGGTGCCGAAATGGGAGATCGGTTTTATGCCGATGCCCGAATCCTCACGGATCTGCCGCCCCGTCTTCTCCTTTATAAGAGCGATTATCGCCATGGCGATATCGCCGCCCCGCTCGAAGTCGAAACCGGCGTAGACATCCTCGGTGTTCTCGCGGAAGATTACGAAGTTGACTCTGTCGGCGTACTTGTTGGGTGAGGGAACACCCTCGAAATACCTGACAGGTCTAACGCATGCAAACAGATCGAGATACTGCCTGAACCTGACGTTGATGGAGCGGAATCGCTCGCAGACACCATCTTCCTTGCCGCATTTGTCGCAGCTGCCCGGGTGGTACTGCTGGTGAGCACAGTGAAGACAGACGTGGGTCTCCTCGCCTATTGGTGTTGTGAAGGGACCCTTGATGGCGATTTTGAGGTACCGTATGGCTTCGACAGTCTCCTCGGGAAACTCGCTTCCGTAACGATGCAGACCTTCGAGACCGGCGTACAGCGGGCACCAGACAATTCCGCGGGAGTCTCCGTATGCCTTCCGCACAGCCGATTCCACTACCTGCTGCATCGGGGGTGTGATATCGAGCCCTATACCGTCGCCGCGAAGGACTCCGATAATGGGGTGATCACCTATGAGCAGCCGGCCATCTCTGACCTCTATCAGGTCTCCTTCGGGTATTATGACTTCCTTGAAATCGGGCACTTTCATCCTCCCTGGGGAAAAGCTCTACGGATGTGATGAAGCAATATAGACCGAACGGCTCAGAGGTTACAAGATTGCTTTTCTGTTCATGCCGGGACAGTGGTTTTCAAGGCTTGCACCACCCGTTCCCCGCTCATATTATCAGAGACATAACAGATCGAGAAACAACCTTTCCGGATGGAAAAATAAGTAACTAGGAGGTTCGAATTGCCTAACCTGAGGGACATTCTCGGAAGAAAAATACCTGTCTGGGCGACAGAGCTGCGGGAAATGGTCAAGGAGAACAGTGACACCGTAGTCTCCGAAGTGACGATAGCACAGGTCTACGGAGGTATGCGAGGGGTGAAGAGCCTGCTCTGCAACACTTCTCTGGTCGAGCCGGACAAAGGTCTCATCGTCAGAGGAATACCCATCAGCGACCTGACGGATAAACTTCCCGAAGAAATATTCTTCCTGCTCCTGACGGGAGAGCTCCCGGACAGCGCAGCCATGAAAAAGCTCCAGGGAGAGTTCTCCGAGAGAGGTGATGTTCCATCGTACGTATGGGATATCCTCGAGGAGATGCCAGAGGATTCGCATCCAATGACCATGTTCAACCTGGCCATTCTCTCGATGCAGCGGGAATCCAAATTCAAGAAAGCCTATGACTCCGGCGTCAAGAAACCCAACTACTGGGTCTCGACTCTCGAGGATGCACTCGACCTTCTCGCGAAACTCCCGGGAATTGCCGCAGGAATCTACAGGCTGAGGTACAAGAAGGGGCCACGGATAGAGAGGGATCCCAACCTCGACTGGGGAGCCAACTTCGCAAGGATGCTGGGCATGGGGGAAGACGACCCTGTTTTCGCCGATATGATCCGTCTCTACCTCACCCTCCACTGCGATCACGAGGGTGGAAACGTCAGCGCCTTCAGCTGCCATGTGGTCAACTCGGCGCTGTCGGATCTCTACTACGCCGTCTCGGCCGGGTTGAACGGGCTTGCCGGTCCATTGCACGGTCTGGCAAACCAGGAATGCCTCAAGTTCGTTCTCTGGATTCTGGACAGATTCGCCGGGGTACCCGATGACGAGCAACTGAAGGAAGAGGTCTGGGAGACGCTTCATTCGGGGCGTGTCATCCCCGGCTACGGCCATGCCGTCCTCAGGGTTACGGATCCTCGTTTCGAAGCCTTCAGGGCATTCGAGATGAAGCATTTCCCCAAAGATCCGGTACTGAAGCTCGTGAACCGTCTTTTCGCCGTCGTTCCCGACATACTCAAGGAACACGGTAAGGCAAAGAACCCCTGGCCCAACGTCGATGCCGCCTCGGGAGCCCTGCTCTACCACTACGGTATGACCGAGTTCGGTTACTACACCGTCCTGTTCGCAGTCTCCCGCGCAATGGGCTTGTGCGCGCAGTCAGTCATATCCAGGGGGATGATGGAAGCAATAACCAGACCCAAATCGGTCGAGACCGGCTGGCTCAAGGATCAGATCTAGCCGAACGGAGTGAAGGCTGCCGTCGGAACCCGGAAGACATCGGGTTCCGACGGCAGTTGAGTATACAGGGAGGTCGAGATGAGCCTCACGGCTGCAGAAAAGATCATACACGAGCATCTCGTAGAGGGCAGACCAGTTCCGGGTGAAAGAGTAGCCATCAGGATAGATCAGACCCTGACACAGGACGCCACCGGCACGATGGCTTTTCTCCAGCTCGAAGCCCTCGGTGTGGATAGCATCCGGACGGAGCTTTCTCTTTCCTACGTAGATCACAACATGGTTCAGAGCGGGTTCGAGAATGCCGACGACCACAGGTATCTCCAGTCGGTCGCGAAACGCTACGGAGTCCGCTTCTCACGCCCGGGCAACGGCATCTGCCACCAGGTCCACTTCGAGAGATTCGCGCTTCCCGGAAAAACACTTCTCGGTTCCGACAGCCACACTCCGACGGCAGGTGGGCTGGGAATGCTGGCCATGGGCGCGGGGGGTCTCGACGTGGCAGTTGCGATGGCGGGAGAGCCATTCTGGCTGACCTACCCGAAGGTTACGGGTATCAGACTGACCGGGAAGCTGCAGGATTTCGTCTCGGCAAAGGATCTGATCCTGAAGATCCTGTCCATCCTCACGACAAAAGGCAACGTCGGGACAATCAACGAGTATTACGGTGACGGTCTTGTTCACCTGCTCGCGCAGGACCGGGCGACTATCACGAACATGGGAGCGGAAACGGGTGCGACCACATCGCTTTTCCCATCCGATGAAATCACCCGCTCATTCCTCAGGGCCCAGGGCCGGGAGGATGGATGGCGCTCCCTGCACGCCGATCCGGATGCCGTTTATCACAGGGAGATCGAACTCGATCTGTGCGGCATCGAGCCCATGGCAGCCTGCCCCCACTCCCCTGGAAACGTTGTTCCACTCACTGAATTGATCGGTACGCGGGTGGATCAGGTTTGCATCGGCTCCTGTACGAACTCTTCCTTCAGGGATCTCGCAATGGCTGCGGAGATTCTCGCAGGACAAAGGGTGAACAAAAACACAGGGCTCACGATAGGACCCGGCTCGAGGCAGGTCCTGACAATGATCGCACGGTCCGGTCATCTCGAGTCCCTCATCGACAGCGGAGCAAGAATAGCAGAGAGCACGTGCGGGTTCTGTATCGGCAACGGCATGGCTCCTGCCACCGATGCAATATCCCTCAGAACGGCCAACAGGAATTTCGAAGGCAGATCGGGAACGGCAAGCGCACAGGTTTTCCTGGTGAGCCCGGAGGTTGCGGCGGCAGCTGCTATAACCGGGGAAATCACGGATCCGCGGGAACTGGGGATAGCCTGCCCATCCATCACCGTACCCGATTCCTTCCCGGTTGACGACAGCATGACGATAATGGAGCACGATCCAGCATTCGAACCGATCAGAGGCCCTAACATCGGCCCACCCCCCGTAAACGAAAGCCTTCCCGAGAAGCTGACGGGAAAGGTACAGCTGGTCGTGGGTGACAAGATAACAACCGACCACATCATGCCCGCCGGGAAACGTCTGATCTACCGATCCAACATAGACAGGTACTCCGATTTCGTGTTCGAGGGAATCGACCCGGCTTTTCCGGCAAGATGCCGTGAGAACCTCTCGGGCGGCTCGTTCAATTTCATCGTCGGCGGCGAGAGCTATGGACAGGGCTCCAGCCGTGAACATGCGGCAATCTGCCCCATGCATCTGGGTGTCAAAGCAATTTTCGCACGCTCGTTCGAACGGATTCACACTGCCAATCTCGTCAATTCCGGTATTCTCCCTCTGCTGCTCGAGACCGAGGAGGATTACCGGGCTCTGAAGACAGGACACGAGCTTGAGATCGTGAATCCTCGGCAGTACCTGTCGGTGGATAAGAAATTGAGTGTAATCGATCACACGACCGGTCACAGGTTCGAAGTCGGCCACACTCTCTCGGGGCGGGATATCGAAATTATCCTGGCAGGTGGGCTGCTCAACTGGATTCGCTGCGGAGATGGAGACCGATAATGAGAATAGACGTTCCCTACGGAAGAGACGGCAGTATCCCGCTGGAATTACCCGACAGCGCCGAAGTTGTGTACCCGAACTCCGTTCCCTCCGGCGATGAGGAAGAGGTCCTTCGTTCCGCACTCGAGAACCCCGTCGATTCCCCCAGTTTCTCCGAGTTCGTGAGCGCGTGCGGCAACACTCTCGTCATAGTCAACGACGCCACACGTCCTACGCCAACCGCAAGAGTTCTCTCGCTCATTTGGAACGATCTCAAGAAGATTCCCCACAAATTCATCGTTGCAACGGGAGTACACCGAGCATCCACCGAGGAGGAGCTAAAGGAAATCTTCGGTGACCTGTACGAAGAAGTCCAGGACAACGTGATCATGCATGATGCCCGGAAAGACCGTGACATGATCCACATCGGCACATCGAAGAACGGTACCGAGATGTACGTCAACAGGGCCGGTGTCGAAGCAGACGAGTTCGTCATAATCGGTTCCGTCGAACCCCACTACTTCGCTGGTTACACGGGTGGACGAAAAGCCTTCCTGCCGGGAATCGCATCCTTCAGGACCATCGAGCAGAATCACAAATACGCTCTCAGACCGGAATCTTCTGCCCTTGCCCTGGATGGAAATCCTGTTCATGACGACATGATCGATGCCCTCAAAACGATCTCGAAGAAGCCTATCTTCTCCATAATGACGGTGCTGGATGGAGATCACCGCATCTACGCGGCAACGGCAGGACACATTCATGGAAGCTTCTATGCGGCCATCGAAAAAGCCAACGATGTCTACTGCGTTCCGGTTTCCAGAAAGGCTGAACTGGTCATCAGCATCGCCCCCTACCCGATGGACATCGACCTCTACCAGTCCCAGAAAGCCCTGGACAACGGGAAGCTGGCTCTGGTCGATGGTGGAATACTGCTCATGGTTTCGAAGTGCCGAGACGGCATCGGAGAGGAAGCCTTCGTGAAGCTTCTCGCGTCATGCGATACGCCCGGGGAGACTCTCAGGCTGCTCGACGACGGGTACGAACTGGGCTGGCACAAGGCGGGAAAGATGGCGGAGATCGCTATCCGGGGTGAGATGTGGGGTTACACCGACCTGGATGATGACGTACTGAATTCATGCTTCATCAGGCCCTGGAGCGATCTGCAGGCAGCGGTCGACGAAGCGCTGTCCGTCATGGGTCCACAGGCTCACGTGGTCGTACTGATGAGCGGTTCCATGTCCGTACCGAAGATCGGTTAGGAATCGGAACGGAAACTCCGGCCACCGAAGGAATCTCTTAGAATCGTCTCCACTATCCCTGGCAGCCGTTTCTCGACTTCGGGACTGAAGCACTCTCCGAATTCGGTGTTGTTCTCTATCTCGACGGCATAGATCTCAACCGATTCCGGGAGTTCGTACCCCATCAGCCTGCCCACTTCGAACGTCGAAGCCAGCCCCGTTCCATGGTGTGATACCGCAGCCACTGCGGGACCAAGATCTTCGAGAGTGAGCCTGTGAAGCTGCCCGGGAAGACCGTCTTCAGTCATGATCGAATCGATGATAACGAGCCTGGAAAAGCCCTGCACCACGTCGAGAATCGAAATGCCGGCAATGGCTTCCTCCCTCACTTCGATTTCGGGCAGCCTCTCCCCCAGCCTGCGGGCAATCCACAGGCCGACACCATCATCGGAGAGAATGGGATTCCCGAGACCCAGTACAAGGATTCTATTCATTGTAATTCCCCGGCGGACGGGATGGGGGCAGCCGGAAGACTGCCCCCCATAACGGTCAGGACCTGATCTTCTTCAAGAGGCTGCCCGAAGAATCGATAACGCTCACTTCCAGCGGGGTTTCACCCGGCAGGGAATGGCTGGCACAGGCAAGACAGGGGTCGTAAGCTCTGAAGGCCATCTCGACCATGTTGAGAAGCCCTTCGGATACTTCTCCGTTCTTTATCAAACCCTTTGCAGCCTTCGATATCGACATGCTGATGGCGGCGGCGTTGTTCACGGTGGCTACTATCAGGTTGACTCCCGTGATAACACCGTTGCTGTCGGTCAGGTAATGGTGGATCAGTGTACCTCTGGGTGCTTCGACGATTCCGATTCCCTCCGAAGGCGTAGCCGTAGGGATGGCCCTTACGTTCGGGTCGAGAATCTCCTCGTCCTCAGCAAGCTCTAAAAGCCGTTCGGACGCGTAGAGCAGCTCGATGAGTCTTGCCCAGTGGTAGGCGAGGGTGTTGTGGGCAGGCTTTCCCCCGAGAACGGAGTACATCTTTTCGTACGCCTCCTGGGCTTCCGGTGTGGCCATTCCGTCGGATACGTTGAGTCTCGCGAGGGGGGCGACACGGTAGATACCGCTGTCTTTCCCATCGACGAACCCCTTCCATCCGACGTTCCTGAGGTAGGGAAACTTGATGTAGCTCCAGGGCTCGACGTGCTCGGCGATGTGCTTCAGGTAATCCTTCGGTCCGAACTTCGCGTACTCGACTCCGTCGGGATCCACTACACGAACATCGCCCTCGTAGAAATTCACCTTGTTGTTCGAGTCGACGAGCCCCATGTAGTACGTGCTGTGCTTGTAGACGTCCCCCACTATCAGGTCGACGTACGACTTGTTTTCCAGGACGATGTCGGCAAAGGCTTTCAGGGCGAACTGTGAGAACTCGACTGCTGCCTTGCCGGTCGCGATGTACTCCTCCCTGTCCTCGGGAGTAACACCTTTCGATACCCCCCCGGGAAGGTTGCAGACCGGATGTATCACCCTTCCACCCTGCTTCGTGATTACTTCGCGAAGCCGCTTTCTTATGGAAATCACCTGTTTGCCGGCCTCCAGGCCGACTTTCTCGATGACTCCGAGGATGTTCCTGCTGCCCGCAGGCGCCGTGGGCCCCACGATGAAATCCGGACCGCCGAGGAAGAAGAAGTGGAGGGTGTGATCCTCCGCCATGAAGGCCGAGTTGACCAGTTCCCTTATCTTCTTTCCTGCGGGTGGGACTTCGACTTTGTAGAGGTCATCGAGAGCCTTGCCGGAAGCCATGTGATGAGTGGTCGGACAGACACCACATATCTTGGGTGTGATTCGGGGCAGCTCTTCGGCCATACGGCCTTCACAGAACTTCTCGAAGCCTCTGAACTCCGGAACCTGGAGAAAGGCTTTGTCGACGTTTCCGTTGTCATCGAGGAATATCTCGATCTTGCCGTGGCCCTCGAGTCTGGTAATCGGGTCGATTGTGATCTGCTTTGCCATCTTACTGGCTCCTTCTCAGCAGAGACGATGGCAGGCTGTACATGTAGAACAGGCCCGCCGGGTCGGCAATAGGCTTCAACAGTTTGAGCAGGTCCTCTTCGGTTGCGTTCTCCTCGTCTTCCAGTTCGAGGATCGAAGCAATAGCCGACAACGCTTTCGCGCCACCGTCGAACACACCGTCCAGGGGACCGAAGCAGCCTCGACAGGGCATGTTTGCGTTGATACAGCGTTCCCCGCACCCTGACCTCGTGGACATTCCGAGGCAGATCAGCCCTTCCTCGAGGAAGCACTTCTCCGGATCGGGCATCACCTCGTGTGGTCTTTTCAGGCTGCTGATGGAAATTTTCAGAGGTTTCGAATCGGATCTGGGGCACGTATCGCAAAGGGATTTAACCGGTGCGAGCACCGCTCCCTTTTCCGGCAGGCTATCCGTGAGAACGGCCGTGATCGCATCCATGATGAGGTCGGGCGGCGGAGCACAGCCAGGCAGGTAGTAGTCAACATCGATAACCTGATCAAGTGTATGCACGGTGTTCCAGAATTCGGGCAGTGTCAGCCTGTATCCGTCGACATCCGTTTCGGTAGAGGGAAGGACCCCCTCCGGATTTACGGTGGAAGGAGTGGTGATGTAAGCCCGTTCAAAGGCTTTCTCGCGGTCGTAGAAATTGGCCAGGCCGGGTATGCCGCCAATATGGGCACATGAGCCGAAGGCTATGACCAGACCGGATTTGCGCCGAAGCAGCTCTACCATTTCCTTCTGTTCTTCGGTACGGACGGCGCCGTTGATGAAGGTCAGGGCTATCTCGCCGTCCTCCAGGGCTTCGACGTCCTTCTTCTTGAAATCCAGCGCGACGGGCCAGAAGACGATATCCACGGCCTCTGTTACCTTCAGCAGATCTTCGGCCAGGTCGATTACCGCTTCTTCACAACCGCCGCATGAAGCGCACCAGTACAGGGCAACTTTTGGTTTACTCATCATTTCACCTCATGCCAGTTCCTGGACCGACTTCATCGGACCCAGCTGTGAGATCTGTTCGGCAAAAGAGCTCACGGCGCTCTTGAGCTTTGCCGATTCCCCAGGGGAGAACCAGTCCATAGCAATCCGCTCAGGGGATATCCCCAGTTGTGCAAGCGTCGCCCTGAGCAATGTCATTCTCCTCCGTGCGTTGTAATTGCCATCGTGATCACACTCTTCGGGAGGGCAGCCTGTTACCATGACACCCCATGCGCCGCTGGAGAACGCCTCGATTACGAGCTCGGGGCTCACCCGGCCGGAGCACATGGTTACGATGGGCTCGATAGTGGCATCGCTCCCCTTGTTCAGCATTCGCGAGAGCTGCAGCCCCGGATAGACCGACCAGTTGCAGCAGAAAACGACAACCTTCGGTTTCCCGCTCATTACGCACCTCCAGCGAGTGAGGAGAGCATACTCTCTCTGAGATCGCTTTCCAGTATGCCGAAGCCTTCCTTCTGGGTAATGGCTCCGGATGGGCATGACGCAACACAGACACCGCAGCTCACGCATATGACGGGGTCTACTATCCGTTTCATATCCTCATCGATCGTTATGGCCTCGACCTTGCATACGGATGAGCACATCCCGCAGTGGCCACAGATGTCGTCATCGACAAGAGCAGCCGTACCACGGAACTCGAAACCTGCATCGGCAAGGTCGGCTTTCGCATCCTGAATGATGTCGGTTACCGGGATCTTGGCCGCGCAGCTGCGTTCGCAGTTCCTGCAATGGAAGCACTCGGCGATCTTGTCCGCAATCTCATCCGTGCATTCAATCTCACCGTTCATCAGGCGGTAGAGAAGAATGAGTTTTGCCCTGGGTGTGTCGACTTCCCAGAATTTCGACTTGAAGAGGTGGCAGAGTTCGTAGCAGTAACCGCAGCGGATGCAGATGTTAAGTTCCTTTTTCCAGGTCTTCAACCTTTTGAACTCCGGTATCATCACTTCTCCAATCCTTCCCGACTGCCGGAAGTGTGAGTGTCCACCGGGTACCTCAGATCGGTGGCAGTAACCCAGTCATCCGGCGCATCCTGCATCTTGGATGGGTTGAGAATGTTGTTCGGGTCGAGAGCATGCTTGATGGCTCTGATGATTCCGAGCGAGTCAGCCTTCTCCTTCTTGAAGGCCGGTGCCTTCGAGAGGCCGATCCCGTGCTCGGCTGAAGTCGTTCCTCCGACGGAGCGCACGAACTCGTAGACTTCGGAAACCGCCTTACGGGCATCATCCCACTGCGTTTCCTTCGTGGGATCCATGAGTATCTTCGTATGGACACAACCTGAACCGCAGTGCCCATAAGCCGACATGACGACGTTGTTACGATCGGCAATCTCGTGGATCTTACTTGCGCACTCTGCCATCTTGGAGTAGGGAACGGCCATGTCGTCTGCAAGAGACATGCAGGAAAGACCCTCCTGGTAACGGGACAGGGCGGCAAAGAGTTTCTTCCGACCGGAGAAGAGTCGTGTTCTCTCCTTGGCATCGTAGCTCATCTCGATTCCGAAAGAGTCATGCTTCTCGCAGATTTCCCTGATCTTGGCGAGTTCGTAATCGATTGCTTCCTTCACGTTGCCGTCCGCCTCGAAGAAGAGGATGGCTTCCACATCCGGAAGCCCCATATCGAGAGCGGTGTTCACTGCCTTTATGGCAACGTTGTCCATGAGCTCGAGAACGGAGGGAACCGCTCCACTCTTCATGACATCGCAGATCGTACTACCCGCATCTTCGAGCGTGTTGAAACATGCAACGGCCATGCATCTGAATTTCGGAATCGGTACAATCTTGAGGGTCGCTTCGACGATTACGCCAAGCGTACCCTCCGAGCCGACCATGAGTCTGTCGATCTGATATCCGGATGCCTCGACTCTGGTGTTAGCGCCCAGATTCACCAGATCACCGTTGGCAAGGACAACCTTCATTCCGAGCACTGAATCACGGGTGGCACCGTACTTCACCGAACGGAGCCCACTGGCGTTGTTGGCAATCTCGCCGCCGATGGTTGCGAGCCGACTGGATGCAGGTGTGGGCGAGAAGAAAAAGCCTGTCGGTTTCAGAGCACGGTTGAGATCGTCGTCTACGACCCCCGGCTCGACCACGCAGAGCGTGTCTTCGGGACGGATGTCAAGGATGTGGTTCATCAGTTTCATGTCCATGACGATCCCGCCGTTTATGGGGATTGCCTGTCCGGACATTCCCGTTCCCGCACCCCGCGCAATCACGGGAATCAGATTACTGTTCGCATATCGCAATATCTCCTGAACCTGCTCGACCTTCTCCGGTCGTACGACCACGGAAGGCTGAGCGGAATGTACGGAAGAATCCGAGCCGTACGCGGAGAGATTGCCAGGATCGGCCCTGACGTTATCAACCCCTACGATATTCTCGAGATCCTTCAACAGCCCTTCGTTCATGGGTCATCCTTTCAGAAGCTTAAAAAACCTGTCCTGATTCCGTATCGATCAAACCATGAATCGGGACCGGTTCAGACCATTCGAAGCATTAAGAATACAATTTCCTGATTACTCGTCCAGACTGTCTTCAGAACCCCGCCGGACGGCAGCGTGTTCCCGAAGATGAACCAATTGCATGGCATCCCCTTATACGCAGGTTTACTTCCGATCCTGAATGCCAACGAATTCACCCTCCGTATCGGACCTGACGTTGGCCGCGTTTGCCTCATCGATGTCGATGTGCATACACAGCTTGTAATCGGGATCGACCCGGACGAGAACGTTATCGAAGATCAGACCTCGCTCACCACCGGTGCGGACCATCACACGGTCTCCATCCTTCAACCCCTGGTGGAACGCATCTTCAGGCGTGGCATGTATGTGCCGTAGAATACGAATCACACCACCGGAGAGTTTGAGAACACCTTCCGGACCCCGAAGCATGACTCCCGGAGTTCCCCCGAGATCACCGGAGCGGCGGATCGGCGCCCTTATTCCCAGCAGAGATTCATCGGACACCGAGACCTCGACCTGTGTGCTCTTTCTGAATGGAGCATAAATACTTACGCCACTAACAGTTCCCCTGGGGCCTTCCAGATCGACTTTTTCCTCGCAGGAATACAGCCCAGGCTGGGAAAGGTGTTTTCTGTACTCGAACTCGTGCTCCCTGCCGAAGAGCAGGGCAGCATCCTCTTTCGAGAGGTGAACGTGATGAACGGAGACCCTGATAGGGATCATCACCTTCTTGCTTCGGATCACTTCTCCTGCAGTATGGTAGCCGAGCGTACGTATTGTCTCCCTGGCGATCATTCTTCCCTCGTCAGTGGGTATGACCATCACCTTTACTCTGGAATCGTGGGTCGAGATATCGACCAGGTCATCTCCCGGTGAGAGGAAGATGCCCCGGTTCACGAGGTCATCTATGTCGATGCCCATCCCTGAAAGACCCTGGCATGACAGCCCCCTCACCCATGGGCTGCGCTCCCCTATTCCGCCGGCAAAGACAAGGACATCGAGACCGCCCATGGCGGCCATGTAGGCACCGATGTATTTCCTGATCCTGTAGCAGAAGACGTGCAGGGCAAGAAGAGCATCATGATCACCCTGGCTTGCCGCATCCTCCAGTTCCCTGAAATCGTTCGAGATACCGGAAATACCTTTCACGCCGCTCTCCCGATTCAGCATGTTGTCGATCTCTTCAGCAGACATCCCATTCTTCCGAACGAGATGAAGAACCGCTCCCGGATCGAGATCGCCGCATCTGGTTCCCATGACAAGACCCTCGAGCGGAGTAAGCCCCATACTGGTGTCCACGGACCTGCCGTGATCTATTGCGCATATGGAGGCGCCGTTACCGAGATGGCAGGTGATGACCTTCAGATCCCTGAACCCTACTTTAAGAGCAGAGGCTGCTTTCAGGGCCAGGAAGTTGTGAGATATCCCGTGAAAACCATACCTGCGAATCCCTTCCTCCTCGAAGTACCTGAGGGGAAGGCCGTAGAGGAAAGCCTGCTTCGGCATCTTCTGGTGAAAAGCGGTGTCGAAAACCGCAACCTGCGGAACCTCCGGCATCAGAGCTCTGCTCTTCTTTATCGCGATGAGATTCGGGGGGTTGTGAAGCGGAGCGAGGCTGGACAGTTCATCGATCTCCCTGATTACATCGTCATCTATGAAGACCGAACTGCTGTACTTCGATCCACCATGAACGACCCTGTGCCCGACACCGGTGAGATCACTCAGATCCTCTATCACACCGTCCTCATCGTCGGTAAGAATCGAAACGACGGCTTCGAAAGCCATGTCATGGTCTATTCTGCCCAGATCCCGTTTCCTGCGCTCACCGCCTGCCCCGTAGACGAGGCGTCCTTGCTCACCGCCTATCCTCTCGACGAGACCTTCCCGGTTATTCGATTCATCCATGGTGTCGAAGTAGCTGTACTTGAGCGAGGAACTGCCACAGTTGATAACGAGAATCCTGGCGGGGGTGGCAGACGTCAGATCGAGCCCGTACCTGTCGGGAGCTGCGCGCCAGGCATCCTCGACCCGAAGGCGAGCCTTCTCATCCTGCCTTCGATTTCTGAGCCTGCTGCTGATGGCCCTCACTATCACGGTGATGATCTCAGGCTTATCACTGAGCACCATGGAGCAAAAATGATAGGGAATCAGGATGACATGAGACTCTTTCAAAGCCGTAACGTATGCACAGGCCGGCTCACCCGTCATCAGTGACATCTCTCCAAAGAAATCACCATCCCCAAGGGTGGCAAGGAGATGATGTTCTCCATCTTCGTCCTTTTCCGTCACTTCGACTTCTCCGGACAGTATTACGCCCAGAAACCTGCCTTTCTGTCCGAACCTGATGATCTCTTCGCCCGCGCTGATGATCCTCAGGTCGCTGTTCTCTACGAGCTTCTCGACTTCATGTGCCGACAGGCTGCAGAACAGCGGGGTCCTGCGCAGGATCTCATGAATTTCAGCCATGTGGTATCAGAACCTTTCAGTGGTTGTAGATCGGTTCAGAGTTAATCGATCTTGGACTTCTCCGATATTTCCGCAACGGCTATCGCGGCCATGTTCACTACATCATCCACTTCGCAACCGTGAGAGAGGACGTGAGCGGATTTCCGGAGACCCATGAGAATCGGACCGATTGCATCTGCCTTCCCAAGTCTGGAGCAGAGCTTGTATGCTATATTCGCCGACTGTAGATCGGGGAATATCAGCACGTTGGCACCCCCCTTGAGTGACGAGAAGGGGTAAGTAGTGCTGATAATATCGGGCAGGACAGCCGTATCGGCCTGCATCTCTCCATCGACCATCAGGTCAGGCTCGAGCCGTTTGACTATCTCGGTTGCCCTTTTTACCCGAAGGCTCTTCTCATGCTTTGCACTTCCGAAATCGGAAAACGAGAGCATTGCTATTCTCGGTTCGAACCCCAGTCCGCGGACGTACTGAGCAGTTATCCTTGCTATTGAAGCAAGTTCTTCCGCAGAAGGATCGATGTTCACAGTGGTATCCGCAAAGAAAAATACCCTGTCCGAGAAAACAAGCATGTGCATTCCCGTAAGGGTAGCGATTTCATCATCGATGCCGATGACCCTGATCGCCGGGCGGACCATCTCCGCGTAGTGCAGGCTGACACCGCCGAGCTCACTGTCGGCGTCATCCATGTGAACCATCATGGGAGCGTAAACACGCCCCGTTCTCATCAGCTCGCGGCAGTGTTCGAGAGTTCTTCCCTTTCTCTGTCTGAGCCTGTAGTACTCCAGAGAATACTCCTCGAGGAGTGGTGATTCCGACGGGTTGATTATCTCTGCCCCCTCGAGGTTCAGACCGAGTTCATCGATACGTTTCCTGATGAATTCAGCTCTGCCCAGCAGGATCGGGGTAGCGATACCTTCCTCCAGAATGATCGAGCATGCCCTGAGGATGCAGTCCTCCTCTCCCTCGGGAAAGGCAATTTTCTTCGGATGCATTTTCGCTTTCGAGATCACCTCGCGCATGACACTGCGGCTCTTGCCCAGCCTTGCCTCGAGATCCCGAACGTACTGGTCCAGGTCGAGCTGGATTCCGGCGACTCCCGTTTCCATGGCCGCTCTGGCAACTGCGGTCGCTTCCCGGAGCAGCACCCTGTGATCGAATGGCTTGGGAATGAGGTACTCGCGGCCGAAGGAGAGCCTTTCGACACCGTATGCCTTGCATACGGCATCGGGGACATCCTCCTTTGCCAGCTCTGCGAGAGCCGTCGTTGCGGCATGCTTCATCTCCTCGTTGATGACGGTTGCCCGGACATCGAGCGCGCCCCTGAAGATGAAGGGAAAACCGAGAACGTTGTTGACCTGGTTGGGAGTGTCGGATCTTCCGGTAGCCATTATCACGTCTTCTCTGGCAGCCTTTGCATCGCTGTAGCTTATCTCCGGGTCCGGGTTGGCCATCGCAAAAACGATCGGGTCCGATGCCATCGAGCGAACCATGTCCTTGGATACCAGCCCGGCAACGGAGAGACCCAGGAACACATCGGCACCTTTCATCGCATCGGCAAGAGTCCTTCGCTCGGTTTCCACCGCGAACTGCTCCTTGTATTCGTTCATCCCCTTCTTGCGGCCCTTGTATATCACTCCCTTGCTGTCGCACATGAGGACGTTCTCGGGCAGGACACCGAGGCTGATGTAGTACTTAGTGCACGCGATAGCCGAAGCTCCCGCTCCGCTGATGACGAGCCTGATGTCTTCGATGTTCTTACCGTTTATTTCGAGGGCGTTCAGCAAGGCGGCTCCGGATATGATCGCCGTGCCATGCTGATCATCATGGAATACTGGAATATTCATTCTCTTCTTCAGCTCATCCTCGATGATGAAGCAATCTGGTGAGGCGATATCCTCGAGGTTGATCCCGCCGAAAGTGGGCTCGAGCAGTTCTACCGTGCGTATGATCTCAGCCGGGTCCTTCGT
Source organism: uncultured bacterium (assembly GCA_965371785.1). Classification (GTDB taxonomy): domain Bacteria; phylum Fermentibacterota; class Fermentibacteria; order Fermentibacterales; family JCC-6; genus CBDUZS01. The sequence goes on along the minus strand of CBDUZS010000003.1, from coordinate 56,210 downwards.
GTCGAGTTCGAGGTCGAAGACATCGATATCCGCAAACCGTTTGAACAGTACACCCTTGCCCTCCATGACGGGCTTGCCTGCGCCTGCGCCTATATCACCCAGACCGAGGACAGCAGTACCGTTCGACACGACCGCTACGAGATTTCCCTTTGCCGTGTACTTGTATATATCCGAGGGATTCTTCTCGATTTCTCTGCACGGCTCGGCTACTCCGGGGGTGTACGCCATGGAGAGATCACGCTGGGTTATGCACCTCTTCGTGGAAACGACTTCGATTTTCCCGGGTTTACCAGTCGTATGGTATTCCAGTGCTTCTTCTCGTGTGATGGACATTCTCTTTTAACCTCCGGTTATTTTTTACCAACTACTGCTGTTGAAGGACAACTACTTTCCTGGCCACGGGAATCGCTCCCGCATGTTCGGAAAGGATCAGGTAGACACCATCCGGCACCCTGATTCCGTCGGCGGTCAGAAGATCCCACCAGATCCTGTGCAGCCCGGAAACCATCATTCGATTGTCAAGAATCCGTATGAGCCTTCCCGAGAGATCGTACACAGAAACGGTCGTCCATCCCTGGTCGATCTCGAGATCGAGAGCCAGAACACTTCCGAAACATGGATTGGGAAACGGGTAACCCGCGGCAAGAAATCCTGGAGAGGGGCCGACTCCTCCGTTTGAGTATCCCGGTGTAGGGGTTACGAATAAACGCCATTCGGAGCCGCCGTCGGGTATTCTGCCGAAGGAACTGTCGGGAGGCATGCTCCCGAACTCGATTTCATCGATCCGTGAAACTATCGTTCGCCCGTTTTCCGCTACCGCCACGGACAGGTAGATGCTGTCTCCCGATGCTGCAAGTCTCCATGGAAGGTGAAGCCCCGCTTTCCAGTAGTCATCATCTGCCCAGACGAGCAGGAATCCGTTTGCGGGAACGAGGGTACCGCTGGGGAATCTCCACATGTCAGGTTCGGATGGATCATCTGAGAGGTAGACCCAGCTGAGATCAGCGTCCCAGCGGGCGCTGTTGTGTATTTCCAGCCAGTCTCCATAATCTCCCCAGGCATCGGCTATCGTGGTCAGGTTCGATGCCTGCAGCTCGTTGATGAAGAGCTGATCGAACACCTGTGGGAAGAAGATTGCCCCCATATCTGCCCTTGTTCCGTCAGGGTCCAGGTCTCCTGGAATACCGGCATCGATGCATGGGGAATCGAATCTCAGGTGGAAATCCCCATCGAGCTGGTCCAGGAAGACGGGATCGGCTGCGATGTTCCCCGTTCCCGGCCAGGGCTCCTCGCTTCCCGTAAGGGTGTAGTCGATGTACAGAGTCGAAAAGGGATCGACCAGGGCGGTCGTGTCGTTGTCCCAGAATATGGAATTGACGACTTCTGCATACCCGCCGCCGTATCCGGGCGTCTTCTCGTAGAGACTGATTCCAGTCCCGCACATCGAGACGGTCGTGCGGTCCAGCAGGGCAACGATACCGTCCTTGACCGCGATCCCGGTCGAGCAGGAATAGATGATGTTGCCGGTAAGCTCGGCCTCGAACGGAATCCCCATCCCTCCCGTCCATGTTCCCAGGGATATCCCCTTGTCCAGAATGTCGTGTACGATGTTATCGGAACAGGATATGTCACTTCCATTCGAATCTATTCCGTCACCGTAGATGTTCCAGATATGGCACCGCCGGACGATGAAATCACCATCGGTGCAGTTCACGAACTCGACGGCATCGAATACGTCACTCGGAGGATCGATGAGATTACCGAAGCTTGAATCCTCGATGAGAGCTCCCCTTCCGTCTCCTATGATGAAGAGCTCACCCGAATTCCCACCCGAGAAATCGCAATACCTTATGGTGACGTTTCCGTCTATGACCTTTACGCAATTCAGGTTATCTCTGAAAGAACAGTTCAGGAGGTCGATATCGTTGTTCAGCACACATAAACCTGCCTGGTGCTGCGGCAGCTCTCCGTATCCTGTCGTTCCAGAGAACACCGCGTACTCGAAGAGCGATTTCGGACCTCCACTGAGCAGCATCCCTGCCCATGACTCCGATTGGATATCCGAACAGAATCTCACGGAGTCCTGTGAATTGCCCGTGGTCTGCATGGAGCCGTTGCATGTGAGCCTGGTTCCTGCCGAGAAACGAAGTTCGACACCTGCCTCTATGAATAGAGCGGAGCCGGAGGGAACGGTGATATCCCCGGTAACGAGATATGGTGAATCGTCAAAGGTCAGGTATGTGGTTCCCTGCAGCACACCGGACAGAGGTGTTCCTTCAGATATCTCGAACCGATTGCAGCGATCGTAGGCTTCGATGATTCTCCATCCCTGCTCGACCTGTACCTTCCAGATGTAGCTGCCGGGTTCGAGCCCGGTTATCGTGAGACAGGTGTCGGTGAGATCCTCGTAGACGGCAACAATCGAATCGGGATCCCAGAGTGCGGTGGACACGGTTACCTTGTAGGTAACGGGGTCGCCGTCGGGATCGTAAGCCGTTGCCCAGGATGCGGAGTAACCCGCTACCCCTGAGGAATCCCCCCTGTTTGCCGAAAATGGACGACATGTATGGTCGTACTCGTACTGGAGTGCTGCCATCCTGCCCGGAATGAACCAGCTGCCGATGGAGTCTGATGAGGCAAGAAAACCGGCGAGATCGGTATTATCGAGCGTATCCGCATCGACGGCCGCTGAGAGTTCGACCTGAAGGGAATCCAGCAGTGGATCGACGAAGGTGCCGTTGAGCACTGACTCGCAGATTGCGTTCATCCTCGCAAAGAGCATCTCGAGATAGAACGGATCGAGCATGAGCTTCCTGTGGAGAGGGTTGTCGTGCCAGTGCTGGTTGTTCGGAAAGTAGTACGGCCAGCCGGTACTCCAGAAAGTCTTGTCTACATCCCAGGGAAGCATTGTCCATCTGTTCGATCCCCAGATGTCGTGGTGAAGAAAATAATTGTGGTAGTACGTGCTCGTGTTGCTTGTGAGAAGGTTGACTGCCGAGATCGTGAGCAGATCGTTCAGGTGGAATCTGTTCGAGACGAGATCCAGTACGCTGTCCGGCGGTGAACTCTCGATGTCCGCGATCAGCTCGAAGAGGTCGTTCCACCCCTGACCCTCGTTGGTTCGTTTTTCCCAGACTTCCGTGACGTTGTCCCAGATGCTGAGACAGGAGCCATCGACGGCAGCCTTGTAGAGATTGCCATCCGGGTCCAGAGCGTTTTCCAGGAGGAACTGCTCGTCGACCGGCTCACATCTGACGTAGAGTCCGCGGTAGTTGTCGTTGACGTAGAGCATTCCGTATTCGACATCGAAACAGGGATAATCGAGTTCGTCCAGTACCCTGGCAAAGAGCCAGGTATGCATGTAGGATTCATCGAGATATTCCGCATTGAAGTTCCATCTGGATCTTCCATCCAGTGGATCGGTTATCGAAAAAGTGATGCGGTAGGATTTCTTCGGAAAACCACGAGAGCTGTCTCCGCGTATCCGCATCAGGCAGCCGGTGTAAACCGTGTCTTCCCTGACAACGGTGCATTCGATCTCGATCTCTTCCTGCCAGTGACTGTTCATGTACTGAAACTCTTCCTCGCTGCAGGAGACGAGGTAGGAAGGCACCTCGGCCTGCACAGTCAACAGAAGACAGAACAGCAGGAAAAAGCACGAAACTCGCACGTCTGACCGGTATCCCTTCGGAGTCAGTACTACCTGGAGATCAGTGGTTAATATACAACATTCTGTGAAGGTTTACCGGTAGCGTGAGCCGGGAGATGAGCCTGATCCTTCTCGATGTTCAGCTCCGTTTGCAGAAGAGCCATCAGCAGAGCCCAGAACACGGTGTAGCGATAACTGGTGATCGGGGACGCCGTAACCGAGGCGACCAGGATGGCGGAGAGGGCACAGAATATACCGAGAGCCGATGCTGCTCTATCCGGATCCCTGGTTCGCAGGAAGAGCTTTGCGGAACCTCCGATGGCAACTGCCCATATCAGCCCGAGTATCAGGCAGCCCAGCAGCCCCATGTTGAGAGCCGTCTGAAAGAAGGATCCGTCCACGTAGAAAAGAGTCCTCACCGAGTAGTAATCGGGTCTGTAGTAAGTTATCGTTGCTCCGAACCCACGGCCAAAGAGTACGGATGCGCCCGTCATCTCCTCGGCTACCGCACTCCAGGACAGCAGTCTGGCCAGCACCGATGTATCCCTGAGGTAATTCCCCGATTCGGATTCGGTCCTCTCCGCGATATCCTCTCCCGAGATGATTCCAAGCTGAGAGATCACGAAAATCGACAGCAGGAGAATGAGAAGGGCCGCTCCCGCCGTTACTACCAGTTTCCTGCGGAGTGAGACACCCTCCTCTCGCCTGAACATGTTGAGAACCCAGGCTGCGGCCAGGGACAGGATGACACCGATCCATAACGCCCTGGTCTGTGATATTATGATTGCACCGATCATCGCAACCAGCGCGGGAATTGCTATCAGAAGAGCTGGTTTCTTCCGTGCTTTCCACAGCATTGCTATCAGAACCAGCATGGTCGCGGCAATTGCATTCGGCTGCTTGGTTGCGATCCGGAGACCTGTCGTTGCCCGGTAGTAGACTCCCTCTCCAATACCGGTGATACCCTTCATCATGAAGATCAGCGCGGCAATAATTCCCGCTGAGAGAATCACGATCCACAGGATTCTCCGTGCCTTTCCGTTCCTGACAATCCACATAGCGGGAAAGAAGAAGAGGTACCCTCCGAAGGTCTTTACCTGTATGGCCACGGCAGACGATTCAACGTTCCCGGCAAGACCTCTCAGCGAGGCGATTCCGATCAGGAGCAGGAAAACGACTATCAGCCTGCCTGAGAAACCGTACCTGATGCCGCAAGTTCTGCCATCGATAACTGCACCGATCCAGACAATACCCAGCCACAGTACGAGCATATCGTCTGGTCTTATCCTGAGAAAACCGAGGTATACACTGTAGAACTGGAGCTGGGAAAGCGTGAGAACGATATGCAGCCCGAGAACGAGAGCGAGAATCCGCACACCTGAACCGCTGATCATGAAGAGAATCATCAACACGGCGAGTACGGCAGCAACGGGAAGAAAGCCTTCGAGAAGAATGCCGGCAACGAAGAGGATTGAAAGGACCAGGAGACCTGCAGTTACGGCACGGGAGCTGAACGCTCCCCTGAATCCCGACCTGCCCGGGCCGGAAGGATCAGCTTCCGGGACGGTCATGTCCTGCCAGCATTTCTGCTGCGGCACTCGAAGCCAGCTCGGCTACACCGGTAAGAAACTCCATATCGATCCTTTTGAATGCGTTGGGGGTATGCGAATCGATATCCAGCTCTCCCACCAGCCTTCCATCGGAGAAGAGCGGGATGACCGCTTCAGATCTCACCGACGAGCTGCATGACAGATAGTTCGATTCTGCTGCCACATCGGCCACTACGCATGTCTCTTCCGCCGCGGCAGCCTGTCCGCATATTCCGCTTCCGAAAGGAATCACGACGTGGTCCGTTGGTTCCCCCGCGAAGGGGCCAAGGAAAAGAGTATCCTTCTCTGCCGGACTAACGAGGTAGAAACCGACCCAGTCGTAATCGAGACCGGCAGACCGGAGCATTTTACACAACTCCTCCAGCCCTTCTTCTGCCGTCAGGGATTCGGCCAGAATGTTCCGTGTTCTCTTCCGCAGTTCCCTGAGGACCTCTTCCCTCCTCGAGGAAGCGATCATTTTTCCTCCAGCAGTCTGCTCCAGTGATCCAGAAGCTTCCGGACATGTGGAATTGTTACGGAGCCACCGACCAGCATACCGATGCCTAGCGTTTCGACCAGTTCCTCCGTTGAGACGCCCTCCTCGTAACATCTGGAAAGATGCCATGTAATGCAGTCGTCACATCTCAGGACAAGAGAGGCCACGAGTCCGAGGAGCTCTTTCGAGCGTGATGAAAGTGAACCATCCCTGTACGCGGCGGCATCCAGGCTGTAGAAGCGCTTCACCGTACTGTCAGCGTAGCCTAGCACGGTTTCATCGAGTTTCTGCCTGTCTTTCAAAAAGTCCCGTAACGTACTATCAGACATTATTTTCCAATCCAGTAACGATCACAAGAGTCATGTCGTCAGCCTGGGAAGAGTCTCCCCTGTACGAATCGACCAGGTAGATCACCCTTTCCAGTAACTCAGACGCGGAAAAGGAGGGGTGGTTCCTGAGGATGTTGAGCAGCCTTTCCCTTCCGAACTCCTCTTTGCCTTCTGAGTCAAAGGTCTCGGTTATCCCGTCGGTGTAGAGAATCAACCTGTCTCCCGGATGAAAACTGACCTTCCCGTGTTCGTAGTCCACTCGCTCGAGAACACCGAGAACAAGCCCTCCTTGACCGAGTTCGATTACGGATCCATCGGACCTGACCAGAAGTGGATAATCATGTCCCGCACTGCAGTAAGTAAACGTATGCTCGACAGGATCGAGGAAACCGAGAAAGAAAGTAATGAATTTGTCCTCGGGCATTCTGTTGAAAGCAAGCTGGTTCAGTTTCGTGACGATACCGGTAACGCTGACAGAATCCTCCAGCAGAGCATGAAGGCCGGCCTGGAGCGCTGCCATCAGAAGAGCAGCGGAAGCTCCCTTGCCCGCAACGTCCGCAATGGCTATTGCGCACCTGCCATCGGCCATGTGGATGGCATCGTAGAAATCACCTCCGACCTTCCTGCTCGGCACACTTATCGCAGAGATATCGTATCCCTTTATAACCGGGAGTTCCGCCGGAAGAAGGCTCATCTGAATGCCCCGGGCAAGGCTGAGCTCTTCCTCGAGTCTTTCCCTTTCTATGCTTGATTCGATGAGACGGGATGTGCTGAATGCGACTGCTATCTGCCTGGCAAAGGTACTGTACACCTCTCTGATGTCATCGGTAAAAGCGAACTGTTTGGTGCCCGCAGAAAGGAGGATACCGATCTTCTCCCCCTGGAGTTCGATTATCGAAGCGATAAGAGAGCCTGTCCTCGGGAATCCCTTCCCAACGGTTCTGCCGAGCTGACTCCTGGGGAAGTTGTTCAACAGCAGGCAGCCGTTGGAATTGACCAGCCTGTCCATCAGGTTGCGATACCAGTCATCCGACAGTACTTCGAGACGAACCGCATCGGTCCCGGCCGCAGCCTTCAGTTCGAACCCCGAGTCCTTTCGAAGAAGAACGATCCAGCTGAGGTCAGCTCCTATCAGATTCCTCCCCAGATCCACGGCAATGGAGGAGAGTCTCTCCCTGTTAATCGTCGAATGGACAATCTGACTGAGCCCCTGCAGTGTTCGGAGTTCGTTGAACTTCTTGTCCAGCAGCTTGGCAGCAGGAAGCTGCATGAGCAGTGAGATGAATGCCATTCCACTGTAAATGGTAATTACGGTCGCAACCGTTCCCCACAGTGTGCCGGCGGCAACTCCCGCCATCGTGAGCTGCCCGTTCATATAGTCCTGCAGAATATTCCATGAAAGGACCGCAACCACACCGCTGCCAAGAAGGAGCAGGTACTTCGACGACCTGTTGAGGTAATTGATCCACTTGTTTCTGAATCCGTTGACCACCGCCCACAGGATCACCAGCACGTAGGGGATGTTGATCTGTAGATCGACAATGTACGTCCTGCTCATTATCGCAAGGTTCTCGAGCCCGAGAGCAACGTAGAAAACCTGGAGAAAGACGAGGATAACGAGGACTCTGAACGTCCTGAGGGTGCTCCCCTTTCTGTCTACCATTACCAGACCCCTCAGGAGAACAAGAAGCAGTACGGCGGAAGCCGCGCCCGACAGGGTGATCAGGAGCAGTCTCGGGTTGCGGAGCCTCTCGGGTGCTGCCTGATGAATGCTGTCGGAGTAACCGATATTGGATGCGGAAAAGACCGTTTCCACAAAGACTCCTGCGGTTGCACCCGTTGCGTCTCCCAGCACACCCAGAATCTCACTGAAAGGACCTGCCGATTCGATGGTCATGACATCACTGAAGAAGTGCCGGCTGCTCATCGATAGACGGTCGATGGAGTCCCTGAGATGCATTGAGGAATCGGGCAGGATCAGGGATTCCTGCTGCGCGGCTTCCTCCGTTTCTGCGGCTTCAACGGAGTCGGGGGAAACGGGCACCGTTTCAAGTGACGGCAGCAGTACGGACAGGAGCCACATTACGAGTACGGTCAGAAGAACCAGACCAAGCCGGCGGGAGAGACTCAGTCCGGAGAACTGACCGGCAAGACCGATGTACAACATCGACCCGGCAAGTGCCGCAGTGAAAGCGGCGTACATGACGAGATCGGGCAGAAGACGGGGTACGAAGAGAAGAGCGGCAGCAATAACCGATGCCAGCACCCATACAAGCCTTGATCTCGGCGCCTTGAGAATCGGTCTTACTTCAGCCTGCATCTGATCCTGCCGTCTGATCCATGTAGAATAACGGACATCAGCAAAGGTGTGTCGAATCGCGGACCGCAAGTATTGCCGGGACGTCTTCCAGGGGTACGTTGTACTGCTGTCCGGTTTCCATGTTCTTCAGATTGATGGTGGAAGTTCCCACCTCGTCAGGACCGATTACGGCAACCCATGGTATTCCAAGCCTTGATGCAAGTCTGAACTGTTTAGAGAGATCCTTTTTTCCCAGGTACATCTCGACTGCAATACCACCATTCCTGAGCACCTCGGCTGAGCTCAGAGCAGCACCTCTCACGTCGGGGCTGTAGACGGTCATGAACAACTGCGCTTCACGTGATCGGCCCACGTCTCCCGGGATCAGACCGTAAGTCTCCAGAAAGAGAGTGAGGGTAAGGATACCCAGCCCGAAGCCCACGCCCGACACATTCTTACCACCGAAAAGACCAACGAGATCGTCGTATCGTCCTCCCCCGCACAGAGACCTCCTGTTCTGCGATCCGGTGTCCACGAGCTCGAAGACGATTCCGGTGTAGTAATCGAGACCGCGTACGATAACCGGATCGAAGACGGCGGCATCGAGACCGCTTTCGACCAGCATGCGCTGGAACTTGCACAGTTCGATGTAGAATTCCTCATCACCAACCAGGGAGGCCACCCATGGATCTTCGAGATCCTCGATCTCTGCAAATTTCCTGATGGCAGACACCTTGCTCTGGTCGTCAAACCTGTCGGACAGGAAGTCAGCCCATACGGGAGGCTCCATCTTCGCCTTCCTGTCGATCGCTGCAAATGCTCCGGACAGTTCCCCCGGGGTAAGCCCGGCTCTCTCGAGGCAGCACGAAACCAGCTGTCTGCTGGACCAGGCAATCCTGAAAGTGTTCAGATCTGCACCAAGATTGCCCATGATGCGGTTGAGAACCAGAAAAACATCCAGTTCAGCCTGTGGTTCTTCACACCCCAATACGTCACAGTTGAACTGCAGGAATTCTCGTGCGCGACCGCGTTGGGGACGCTCGTACCTGTAACAGAGAGGGAAAGACATCCATCTGAGAGGCCAGAGGAGTTCACCTCCAGCAGCCACCATTCGTGCAAGAGAGGGGGTCAATTCAGGTCTCAGTATTATCTCGCGATCACCCTTGTCGATGAAGTTATAACTCTGCTCCCTGGCAAGCTCGGTTCCAGATTTGGCAAGGAACAGCTCGAGCGGTTCGAGAATGGGAGCGTCATACTCCTCGAAGCCGTAAGACAGACCGGCTCTCCTGATGGCGTCCAGAACGTAATTCTCTATCCGCATCGTGTCGGGGTAGCGCTGCCGCATACCCGTTAATGGTTTTCTGCTCAGTTGCATCGATCCAGCCCTCTATTCCGTCAGGACTCTGTTGCCTCCCTCTTTCTTCGCCCGTCTCAAGAGATCCTCCATCCGCTCGATGAGATCATCCGTCGTCTCATCTGCCCTGGCAACGGCACCTGCAATCGAGACGGATGTGCTCACCGGTCCCCCCGGAGAAGTCAGTGTCGAGGAACTCACGATCATCCGTATCCTTTCCCCTATACCTTTCAGATCGTCCTCGCACGTGTGCCAGACGGATACGATGAACTCATCTGCCCCCCACCGGGCAAGCAGATCGAAGGGTCTGAGCGTACAGATAACGGAGTTCGCAACCATGCGAAGTACCCTGTCTCCCGTAAAGTGTCCGAATTCCCTGTTGATGGCATCGAATCCATCCACATCGACCAGGAACAATGCAAAGCTGTTTCCATACCTCTCCAGCTCCGCCTTTTTCGACTGTATGTGATGGACCGCATGACGCCTGTTCGCAACACCAGTGATACTGTCCACGCAGGAAAGCTTCTCCAGTTCGCGCAGACGTTCACGAAGCTCTTCGAGAAGCGCATCCTCGCGGAACAGGATGAGAGCACCCTCGACGTCTTCTTTCCCGCCGAGGGGAATGACCTTCATCCTGATCGGGATGCGATGACCTTCCCTGTGCATCAGGAAGACCTGCTTCCTCACTTCGGAACCGCTGCGGATGGCTTCGACCGCGGGACAGGAATCATCGCAGTAAAGCTGTTTTCCGTCCATATCAACAGGCTCGAGCCTGGAATCGGCGCATTTAAGCCCCGTCACCGTATCCGCGGAGATTCCAGTGATCTCCATCGCGGCATTGTTCCAGAACAGTATGGTCTGATCCAGATCGAGGACACATGCCGCCTCGAAGAGGCTGTCAAGAAAACCTGCGTCCAGATCCCCGGGCAGTCTCACGTTTACCCTCCCTGCCAGCAAGTGTATTCAATACAGACCAATCGGCAGGGTCAACCCCCCCCCGGGAGATCCGGATGACACCGAGAGGTGTACTGGATATATAGAAAAACAGGAGGTGACCGGCGGATAAATGAGTATGAACTGCCCTGTCAGCCAGTTGAATCTGGAATCACGGCACGACTCTGCTCGATCCTGCTGTTACCGTGAGACCCGGTTCGGTCCGGTTGCAGTCCTCTGGTCCCTGGACCGGGGTCGACCGGAAATACTTCGTGTCTTCCTTTCCGGGGAAGGATCCTCTGCAGAACGGCTCGTAACCGAATTCTTTCCGGAATCGATTTCTTCCTCCTGTGCCGAAATAGACGCTGTCGCAGAAAGGATTGTTTCATTCCTGAGCGGGGATGATATCCGCTTTTCACTCGACATCACCCGTCTGGATACGTGCTCACGGTTTCAGCAGAAAGTCCTGCATACTGAACATGGCATTCCCCGGGGATGTGTCAGCACGTATGGCTCCATCGCGGAATTTATCGGGAATGACAGGGCTGCCCGAGCGACGGGAGCGGCACTGGCAAACAATCCCTTTCCACTTCTGATACCTTGCCACAGGACAATACGATCCGATGGCTCACCCGGCGGATACCGGGGCGGAGCCGGGATGAAGCGTTCTCTGCTCGAGATGGAGGGTGTCTTCTTCGATGCAACGGGACGGGTTTCAGAGAAGAAGTGCTTTTTCAAAGACTGGTGAACATCGGAAAGCAGTGGAATCACTCTCTGGCAAGGAAAACCGCACCCGGTTATGCTACCGTATTCTGTGAAGGCTGGGCTGAAATGAGCTATATCTTCCCTGTAAACGCAATCTGCTGAGGCAAACAGGCTTGCCAACGTCATGCTGTCTATAATCGCCGTCAACTACAACAAGGCCGACCTGCTTCACTAATTCTTCAGGTCCATCACCAACAACGGATTCGAGGATTACGAGCTGATCTTCGTTGATGACGGCTCGTCGGATGACTCAGTCGGGATTGCCCTGCAGTATCCCTGCAAGCTTATCGAGAACGAAGAGAACCTCGGCCCCGCAGCGAGCAGGAACGCAGCTGCCAGGATCGCTCACGGAGATGTTCTGGTCTTCTGCGATTCGGATATCACAATCGATCCCGGCGGGCTCCAGCGCATCAGCGACAGGTTCGGGAAGGACGATGTCCAGGCACTCTTCGGAAAGCTCGAGTTCCCACCTCTCCGCAATACCTCCATCGGGAACTACTGGCTCAGTGAGGAACGGGAGGTCTGCCACTACGGCGGAGTCGAGACGGGGTTCGTAAATTGCTGGAGCTCCACGCTGGGAGCAGTCAGCAAAGCACTGTTCTTCAGAATAGGGGGGTTCAACGAATCCTACAAGGGAGCGGACATCGAGGATCATGAGCTAGCCATCGGCATATTGAAGCACACGAAGGTGTTCTACGATGAGCAGCTGACGTTCCATCACTACTACCCGGGCAACCGGATCGTGCTCTGGAAGGTGTTCCACAGATCACTACTCTTCGCGAGATCGACAAGGGTCATCTCCACATACGATACGAAGACATGGGTCTCCCCCCACAGAAAGGCAGGCTTTCTGCTGTCCGCTCTGCTCACACTGGCTGCACTCCTGGTTCCGGTGGCCTATGGTCTGGGATTACCCTGTGCCGGTTATTCCTGGTTCCTTCCCGGATTCCTGGTCATCCTCAAGCTAGTGCATCACAGGTATTTCTTCAGGTTCACCACGAAGGAACGCGGTATCCTCTTCAATGTCTATTGTTTCTTCATGCTGAACATCACAGCCGTTGCGGCGATGGCAGGTGTTGTGGCAGGCAGGGTCTCCAGAATTCTAACGCACTCTCCCGATCAGGAGTGAATCATGGAAAGGAGTATCGGATGAGAATCGACGCTCTTCCAGGTTTGCTGCAGAGACTGTGGGGAAGACGTGTGAGCTATCTTATCTTCCACGTCACCAGCAGGTGCAACGCTGCCTGTGAGCACTGCTTCAACTGGCGCAATACACAGCTTTCCGGGGGCAAAGGTGAAGACGAGCTCACCCTTTCCGAGATCGAGCAGATCGTGAGGAAGCTGCCGCCCATGCTCCTGGTCAACCTCTGTGGCGGTGAGCCCTTCATGAGGGAAGACCTTGCCGACATCGTTGCGCTGTTCAGAGAACATACGGGAGTGAAGTACGTCACGATTCCGACGAATGCTTTTCTGCCGGATCGGACCGTAGATCAACTCGAGCGCATTTTTCGAGAGAATCCGGATGTTTTCTTCCGCCTTGGTGTGTCTCTGGACGGCTGGGAGGAAGAACATGATCGCATCAGGCGACACAGGAACGGGTTCGCGAAGGTCATCGAAACCGTTACACGGCTGAAAGAACTGAAGAAGGAGCACACGAACTTCTTCGTAGAGGCTAACATAGTTTTCAGCAAGAACACGCAGGACGGCGTGGACGACCTCGCGGCCAAGATAAAATCTCTCGGCCTCTTCGACTCGATCGCCATCCTCTTCATCCGTGGACGGCCGCAGGACCTGGAACTCCTCGATATCGATCTCGAGCTGTACCGGGAGAGCAGCAGAAAACTGATCGAGGCCTTCAGGGTACGAAGGCACCCCGCTCACAGGATTCTCGAGGCAATGACAGCCATAACGGTTGACACGATCGTGGAGACGAAAGAGAAGGAGAAGAGCTGCTTCAGATGCCTGGCGGCCGGCAAGTTCGCAGTGATCAACGCCCGGGGAGAGGTCTACCCGTGTGAACTGCTGGAAGATCAAATGCTGGGTAACATAAGAGAATACGACTACGATCTGTGCAGGATTCTAAAGACCAGGAAAGCCCGAGAGCTCAAGAAAAAGGAAATAAAGAAGTGTTTCTGCACCTGGGAGTGCGCAATCAACATGTCCCTCGTGTACGACCCTATTCAATCTCTGAGAGTGTTCGGAAGAGCACTGAGAAGCTACTTCAAATCCTGAGCAGAGCCGCCCTGTGAGACGCACAAGACTTCCTTTACCAGAAAATCGTCTGATACGATTTTGACAAATATATCATTTTGGTATATAATTTGCCCGTCAAAACGGCTCGATCACCCCTGCGAAAGGAATTCCGTAAAAAATGCTGGATGGCTTCCTGAGTATTAACCCCTCCGACGTAACCGACAACGTGTTCAGACTGATAGCTGACGACTGGATGCTTCTCACCGCAGGCTCGCTGGATTCCTTCAATACGATGACAGCAAGCTGGGGGGCCATGGGTGAGCTCTGGAGCAGGAAGGTCGTCTTCGTCTTCGTTCGCCCTCAACGCTACACCTTCGGCTTCATGGAGAGATCGGAGCGGTTCACCCTCAGTTTTTTTCCCGGCAGTCACAGGAACGTGCTCGATTTCTGTGGAAGCCGGTCCGGTCGAGACGTCGATAAGGTAGCTGCAACCGGTCTTACGGTCGTACAACCTGGAAAAGATACCGTTGCATTCGATGAAGCAAGGCTCGTGCTCGTCTGCAGGAAAATATACGCAAGCGATCTGGATCCCTCCTCTTTCATCGATGACTCCATCGAGCAATGCTACCCGGAATCCGATTACCACAGGCTCTACATCGGCGAAATCGAGTCGGTGTTCGAGAAGCCGTAATGTCTGTCAGGCGATTCGTTACAGCTCTTCTGGCTACATCAGCCACCCTATCGGTTGCTACAGGTACAGAAATCTCCGCCTGCAGAACGGAAACACCTCCCGTAATCGATGGCGTACTGGACGAGCCTGTGTGGGAGCAGGCGTTTCCGATAACGGACGACTTCATCCAGCACAGACCGGACTGCGGCAAACCCATGACCGAGGCAACCGAGATCAGGATTCTATACGACGACGATGCCATCTACTTCGGGCTCATCATGTACGACTCCTTTCCCGAACTTTTTCTGCGTGCTCTGACTCCCAGGGATTACGATGTGTCTACGGAATGGGTTGGAATCTGGCTCGACACGTTCAACGACGACAACAACTGCTACATGTTCTTCGCAAGCATCGAGAACGTGCAGCAGGACGGCAGGCTCAGCGAGGTCGGAGGCTGGGATACAAGCTGGGATGCGGTATGGGAGAGCGGCACGAGCACGTCGGAGAGCGGCTGGAGCGCCGAATTCGCCATTCCGTTCACTGCCATCAGGTATCCCTCAGTGGACCAGCAGCTGTGGGGAGTCAATTTCAAGAGAACGATCACCCGCACGAACGAGAGCGCGTACCTCTTCCGTATGGCTGACAACGGTCATGTGAGAATCGAGGATTTCGGAGACCTGCAGGGGTTACGGGATCTTCCCGCAAGCAGGCAGATCGAGCTTCTACCGTACGGTGCTGCCAGGATGGGGTACGCTCCAGATAGCGAGGACGAATGGGATCCTTGGGCAAATGCCGGGCTCGACGCTAAGATCGGAATTTCTTCGAGCGCCGTAATCGATCTTACCCTGAATCCGGATTTCGGTCAGATCGAAGCCGATCCCGACGAGGTGAATCTCTCGCACTGGGAGAGCTTCCTCAGGGAGAAGCGCCCCTTCTTTCTGGAGGGCTCTGACCTCTTTCAGATGCCTTTCTCACTGTTCTACTCCAGGAGGATCGGTGCGGTCGCATCGAACGGCGAGATAATCCCGATTATCGGGGGTGGCAAGCTGACGGGAACCGCCGGCGGCTTCCGGTTCGGACTCATGGATGCTTTCACCGGACGGGTATCCGAGGAAGGTGAGCTGTGCTCCCCTGCCACGAATTATTCTGCGCTCAGAATCGTAAGGGAATTCGGTGAAGGGTCTTACATGGGAGCAAGCCTTACGAGCACGGATGTTCCCTCACAGACCGGTACGGAGTATTCATACGGCCGTTCGGGCGCGGTCGACTGGCAGATCAGATTCCTGGGAAACCATACACTGAATGCAGCATCTGCTGGAACATGGAATTCGGCGGACAGTGTCTGGAAGAACAACATGGCCTACAGAGCCTCGTACTCGTACGGTGGCGACAGGTTCGACTGCAGGACAGGATTCGACTACAAGGAGGAAGATTTCAACGCCAACATGATCGGCTACACCTCTTCCACCGGGGATGTCAACACCTGGGCGGGAGCCGGCCTCTTTCACCCCTTCGATAGCAGAACGCTGCAACACGGCTGGCTGGAACTCCGGGGGTATTACAACAGAGTTCCAGGTGGGGTAGTCACCGGTCGAGGATTCAACATGGATGCCGGGGTCGTCTTCCGGAACAGGTACCACATCAATGCCGACCTTGGATATTCCGGATCGTGGACCGACAGATACGAAGGCCCCGATGGAACCGAATACGACGGCGGTCTGAACTGGGGCGGCAGCTGTTCGCTGGATTCACGAAGAAAACTCTATGCAATGTTCTGGGCGGGTGGAGGTTCCTGGTACGAGGGATCGAGTACGAGGTTCGGAAGCTGGCTGGCTTTCAAACCCGCATCGTATATCTCCTTCGACGCCGACCTCAACTGGCGAGTCACGGAGAACGGCAGAAAATACAACTGGGACATCGAAGCATGGGACATACAGGACACGGACTGGCGATCGATTCAGCTGGGTGGGACCTGGATGTTCAGCAACGATCTCAGCCTCCGGCTCACCTCTCAGATATCCAGATTTCAATCGACCTGGGATCAGACCGGAGGTGACTCCAGCAACGCACACTGGATGAACGTTCTCCTTGGATGGCGATTCAGACCTGGAAGTATGCTGTACGTCATGGCTGGAGAGAATGCTGATCCCGATGAGGATGGATGGTACAGCGATCCCGAGTTCACCGTTTACGGCAAGATGACCTGGTTCCTTCCGCTCTAGCCACGGCTATTCCTCGGGTACGAGGGATGCGACAATCGACGCAATGACAACCATGACAAGACCGACACCGAATATCACGGGAAGCGATCCGACCCGTCCGAGAAATTCCGGAAGATCGCGGCCAATACCGGTAATGAAACCGAGTCCTGCATCCGGAAGACTGCTGTCCCCGATAACGTGAAGGACTGCAAATAGAGCCACAATTCCCGTTGCGATCGTTGCGGCGATCTGCCAGAAGGGAAATACCGGATGACGCATTGCCATGAGCTTCAGGAGTATCTCCGATCTGAGGCCCGAAGGAATCGCATCGGGATGAGTGCACTCCTCGAGCCCTCTCTGCAAAGCCTGTTCGAGCGCAAGCTCATGTATGCAGGCGCTGCACTGCGCAAGGTGTTCTTCGAAGAGCCTTGTTTCCTGTCCTGTCATCTCTTCCATCAGATAGGAAAGGACCCTATCCGATCTGCTGCAGGAGCTCATCCTCGTGTCCTCTCAGAAGTTCTCTCAATCTCTTCCTGGCCCGGTGAATGTATACCCTCACGTTTGCCTCCGGAATTCCCATAATTCGGCCGACCTCGACAAGGCTCAGCTCGTTGAAGTAGGCAAGGGTAACCAGCTGCCTGTCCCGTTCACCCAGTCTGAAGACGGCCTGCTCGAGGAGCATGACCCCCTCTGCAGACAGTTCCGGTTCTCTGCCGCCTTCCTCTACGAAGGTCTCTTCGGGCATCGAAACCTCCTTTCGCACCTTTCTCTTTCTGAAGTGATCCAGAGCGGTTCGCCTTGCGGTGGAACAGATCCACGACGGGAAGCTGGACTGCTTCCTCAGCGTCTTCAGCTTCACCCAGGCTTTCAGGAAGGTCTCCTGAGAAAGATCCCTTGCGGTATCACTGTCGTGAACCATTCGGAGGAGCAGGGTGTGAACGAGCCCGCCATAGCTGTCGACAAGCCTGCCAAAGGCCTGCTTATCGCCTTCTGCGGCACACTTCACGTCCCTGAGTTTCTCCGGATCGGTGATCAAGTTACTCTGCTGTTTCCTGCTTGCGGTCCACGATGAACCAGACGGCTACCAGTGAGAGACCAAGGACGACCGCACCTCCGGCTGCAGCCAGGCATTCACTCACACCAATGCTGGCTCCAACGACTGCCGAGGCAAAGCCCATGCCTATCATTACGACGCCTGCCCTCAGGTATCCGTTTCTCTTTCTTTTTGGCTTGAAGTGAGCCTTCTCGATGATATCGATCATCCGCTCGACTTCTTCCGGTGTTTTCCCGGATTCGAGAGCTTCCTGTATTCTATTGTACTTCTGCAGTGAAAGCCTGTGTCTGTTCATCAGGATCACCAGCAGTATGACCAACGGACCGCCAATCGACAAAATGATTGCCATCAGAGGAATCATCACTTCTCCTGCACCCATGTCCCTGCTCCTTCCATTTCATGTTGACATCTTTTTCATCAACACAGACGTCAAGCTATCCCGAACGTTACACATTCATCTCCCGGTTTCCTCGAGCCCAAAAGGATTTTATCTTTGGTTAAACGGGAGGGTACACATGAAACTGACGTTTGCCGTTATTCTGTCTGTATTTCTTTCCTCTGGAACATGCCTTGGTCAATTCGAACCCATCTCGGGCGAGCTGAGAGATGAATGGGAGAACGGGCTGGGCTACATCTTTCCCACGGTCCAGCACTTCCCCGTGCAGGAATTGAGCGAAGACTTACGCATCATTGAGATCAGGTTCGGAGGTGTCGAACGGGGTTTCGATTCGCTCGATGTCTGCCTGATCGGGCTGACCGAAGGCACCCCTCTGCTCCTGGCATCGGGCGGATACTCGGGGATGTACAACTTTGCCAAGTCCTGGGCTGCCTTCGACGAGATCACCGGACTGATAGAGATCATCTGGCAGATGCCTGGCTCAGCCACATGGTACAGCGCCGAATACTCATGGGACTTCGGAGAGGACGATCTGCTCCTCGTGGCCTGCGAATCCGGTGATCCATCGTGGGATGCAATCGCGGAGATAGAGATCCTCCTTGCAGCGGGAGAGATCGAACAGGCTGAGAGCGTGTTGTACGACATCTTCTACCCGCATCACTACTACCGGGGAGAGGAGATGTTCTGCAGTTTTCTCAGGGCCGCACACGCGGAGGCAATCGAGCTTTGCAGTACCGGTGACCAGGAAGGCGCGGCAAGGCTCTTCGACCATCTTCCCGAATTCTGGACCGTTCCGGACTGGGATGGTTCGGCCCTCACAGCCGATTCCTATCAGGCCACAGGACTGGAGGAGTACATGCCCCTCGAGGAGTTCAACGCAATTGCCGCGGATTACCGAGACATTGTAAAGTGTATTGATGACTGATCATTCGCTGAGGGAAATTCTCGCGAGGGAGAGGGAACTCCATCCGGGTCTCACCGAGCAGGATGTCTACAAGCTGGTATCACAGGCTGTGTTCGGAGGGGATCACCTGCTGGATAATCCGGTAAGGTTCGCTTCGGAATTCACCAAGGAGTGGTTCGGGCTGTCCGATCGCTGCGAACCGGGCACCGAAGCCCTTCAGGTGATAGATCCGGATGGGCATACCGCCAGACTCCACCTTCTTCCCCTCAGGAGCAGGAGGTTCGACCCGGGTGAAGTTATCTCCTTCCTCACCGGACAAGAACACAAGAAGGGACGGCCTGAACGCTTCAGAGGAATCTGGGAAACACTGCTTCGCAGCCTGGACGAATGGAACCTGGCCCTGCACCGCGAATTGCTCAGCAGGATGCCGCTTTCCGGCTCACCGGGGCATCACAGCAGTTCGTACGGGTTCGCGTCGTACAGGATCTGCAATGACATCATGTCTTCCCCCACCAGAGCCTGGCTGGAAGCCCACGGTATCGAAATCAGATGATCGAGATCGAGAACGACAAAGTCTCCTCCGGCACTCCTTCACCGTAGGCACCTGGAGGAAAGTAACCGAAGACAACCAGTGCCGAACCGGGTCCGATCACCGAGAATCGCCATATCTCGTGACCTCCGATACCGACAATATCACCTATGTCCTGCGCTCTCACGTACTCCTGAGACCCGTCCTGCAGCAGTTGGTCAGACGGCATGGAAACTAGCTTCCACTGGTAGCCTGTGGAGGGGTTGGCTTTGAGGACTATCTCGAAGGAACCGCCCACCACTGCTTCTATCACTGCAGATGGATCCGTTGCCGTCAGATTGTGGATCTCTGAGGGGCCACCCATCTCCTGGGGAGAGTGTTCTCCCTGGCCAATGAAAAGGGCTGTCATCAAGGCGATCAGGATTTGCACAGCCTGTCCTCCTCTCGGTTGAAGTAACTCTTTACCTGTGCGGGACCGGTACCGGTAATATCGAAGAAAAGGTCCTGCAACTCAAGTTCTTCGAACTGGTTCCTGTTCAGCTCGGCAACCAGTTCCCCTTTGTGGATTATACCAAGCCTGTCACAGAGTTTCTCTGCCACCGGAAGTGTGTGCGTAGAAATAAGGACGGCTGCTTCTGCCTCGGCTGCAGCAGATGCCATCAGATGGAATGTTTCTGCGGTTGCCGGATCGAGACCGACGATGGGTTCATCAACGATGTACAGATCGGGCATGGCCATGAATGCTGAGGAGAGAACGACTCTCTGGATCATTCCGTGGGAATAGGATTCAGCCCTGTTATCAAGCCAGTCGTCCATCTCGAAGAGCTCCGAATGGTACGTTATCCGTCTCTCGATAACTGGTGATTCGATCCGGCGGAGCCTGCCTATGAACCGAAGGAATTCCCGCCCGGTGAGCTTGTCGTAGATGGTCGGTTCGTCTGGAACGTATGCCATTCGATGCCTGCAGTTCGAGACCGGCTCTCCGTCGAGTAGAATCTTCCCCGAATCGGGAATGACCAGCCCGGAAATCATTTTCAGAGTGGTGGTCTTCCCCGCGCCGTTCGGTCCGAGAAGCCCGTAGATCTCTCCCGGCCTTATGCTGAGATCCAGATCCCTGACTGCGGGTGTATCCGAATAGGATTTACATACTTTACTGAGGGTCAGCATCCAGATCCTGAGTTTCCGTATCGAGGAGGGCATCTACGAAGGTTTTCTGATCGAAGGGCTCCAGGTCCTTCCGTGATTCCCCGGTTCCTATGTACTCTACGGGAATACCAAGGCTGTGTGCCATGGCCATTACGGACCCTCCCCTTGCCGTTCCGTCCAGTTTGGTGATAATAAGACCCGTTACAGGTATGGCAGAAGAAAACTGTTCGGCCTGGGAAATTGCGTTCTGTCCCACGGTAGCATCCAGAACGAGCAGCACACTGTGTGGCGCACCGGGCATAGCCTTTCCGATGACTCTGTGGATCTTCGACAGTTCGTCCATCAACCCCGTCCTGTTCGGCAGGCGGCCTGCCGTATCGACGAACACCGCATCGTAACCCCTGCTGAGCCCCCTCTTCACTGCATCGAAGGCAACCGCCCCGGGGTCGGAACCGGGAAGCTGTGTCAGTACGGGGATACCGAGTCTTTCCCCCCAGTGGGCAAGCTGCTCGGCGGCAGCAGGTCTGAACGTATCCGCACATGCGAGGAGAACCTTCTCCCCCTTTTCAATGCTTCTCGAAGCAAGCCTGGCGATGCTGGTCGTCTTTCCTGAACCGTTCACGCCGACCACGACGACAATTCTGGGAGTTACATTGTCTTCCCTGTCCCGATCGGGAATGGGAAAACATTCCAGCAGCAGACCGGCAAGAGCTTTTCTCCAGTCGCCTTCAGCCTTCCTGAGACTGGAGGGAAGCTTGTCGATTACCCGTTCCGTCAGTTCCCATCCAAGGTCCGAGCCAAGCAGGACCTCTTCGATCCTGCGGAGCACATCCTCGTCTAGCGCTCTTCCGCTGAAAAGTTTACCCAGCTTGACGGCAAGTGTCTCTCGACTTCTGGACAGCTTCTCTCGAAGGCTCATTGCTCTTCTAACCCCGTTACCGCATCCTCAAGGCTTACGGTGGTGAGAACGGAGACTCCGTCCTCGACCATGGTTATGCCGAAAAGCCTGTCAGCTGCCTCCATCGTTCTCTTGTTGTGGGTGATTATCACGAACTGAGTGCGGTCGGAAAAACCACGAAGAAGGTCGATGAAACGGTCGATGTTGGAATCATCGAGTGGAGCATCCAGCTCATCCAGAATACAGAACGGAGAGGGTTTCACCAGGTAGAGAGCAAATAGCAGCGCGACTGCGGTCAGGGCTCTCTCCCCGCCGGACAGTGCCGACACGTTCTCCATCTTCTTCCCCTGTGGGCGGGCAAGGATCTGTACTCCTCCCTCGAGTGGATCATCTCCCTCGAGTGATATAAGATCGGCTTCACCTCCTCCGAAGAGCGATACGAAGAGATCCTGGAAATTCCTCCTGACTTCCACGAAAGTCTCGGAGAATTTTCTTGCCGCGGTGAGGTTGATCTCGTCTATTGCAGTCCGGAGGGACTCCCTTGCCTCCTCGAGATCGCTCTTCTGCTCGGTGAGATATGTGAGTCTCCCCCGACTCTCTTCGTACTCGGTGACAGCCAACATATTGACTGGCCCTATGTTCTCCCTGAAGTTTCTCTGTCTGATGAGCTCGGAGGCTATTTTCTCCTCGTCCCAGTCCCAGTACCTGCTGGAATCGTCGGGGAGCTGCATTTCCATGCTTTCGAGCCGGACGATCACATCGTTGACGGAAGAAAGCTCGTTGCTGTTGATGGCCCGTTTCTCTCTGAGAAGCGAGAGTTCTTCTCTCTGTTTCTGGAGGGCCGTATCGAGTTCACCGGTACCGTCCAGAACACTGGCTCGTCTGATGCTGGCTCCGGTTCTCTCCTCTTCAGCCTTTTTCCGCTCTTCCTGTAAGCCCGTCCGAAGGGAAGCGAATCCTTCTATTCTCTTTGCAAGGTCGATTGCGAGGGCAGACAATTCTGCAATCCTGCAATCCAGCTCCGTGACCGTTTCCAGGGCTTCCCTGGCTTCTGCGCAAAGCCTCTCCATCTCATTCCGGGCATGTTCCAGCCTGTCTTCCGCATTTAGAGCACGGTACGATATCTCACTCTCTTTCTGGACCACATCGTTCATGGCACTGGCAAGCGAGGCAGTAACCGTCTCGATCTCAGCAAGCAGACCTGTACGCTCATCAAGTTCCACGATCGTCTCCGCGATCTGCCGCCCGAGAGATTCACCGGAAACCTCGCTGACCGTTTTCTCCAGTGATGGTATCTTCTTCTTCAGCAGGTCGAGTTCATCGGTGCAGAGCGCAAGCTGGTCTCGGGTGACCGACAACCTCGCACTCACGGCTGCGGTATCCCTTTCCAGATCCCGCTCCAGCTGCCGGAGCCCGGCCAGAGATTCAAGTACGGAATCCCGCTCTCCACCCAGTGAAGACAGACTGACTCCCGCCTTCTCAATCTCCCGCTCCCTTTCTGCGAGCTGCCCGGAGGCATCGGATGCAAGAGCCCTTCTGTCGATGGAGCCCTGTGATGATACCGGGACTCCCAGTCTGACCAGACCGTCGCTACGGAAAAGATCACCTTCGGATGTAACGATATCAAAGGGGCTCTGCTCGAGAAACCACCCGATCGCTGTCTTCCGATCGGGAGCCAGAATCGCAGCAGAGAGTGAATTGCGAATCTCCGGTTCATCGTTCTCGAGACAATCCGTCAGCCTGATCGCTCCATCGGGCACACGGTCTTCCAGGCGGGATCTGCCAGTGAGCAGGTAGCGTTCGCCGGCTCCGCCGGGTACTTCACCGATATCCGAAACCAGCACAGCATCCTGGAAACCGTCCAGATAGGCTCCGACTGCCTTCTCCATGCCCTTCCGGACCCGGAGTTTCGTAGATGCTTCATTCTCTGAACTGCGGGCTTCTGCAGTTGCTGAGAGCAGCCCTTCAATTCTGGTCCGGAGCGCTTCCGCATCGAGCTCCAGGCCATGACGGGCCTCTCTGCTCTTTTCGAGAGCATCCGAAACGGATGAGAGCCTGCTCTCCTCGGAAGACAGCGTCCCGGTAAGTGATTCCTTCTCTCCCGCCAGCCTTCCATTCTCGTCGGAGATTCTGGTGAGCTCTTCCTCGAGAGAATTCTTGCGAGTCTCAAGGCGCTCTCTGCTGAAAATCAGGTGCTCGAGTTCCTGCCCAAGACGTTCCCTTTTCTGGAGACTTCTATTGAAATCGTTTCTCTGCTCTTCCAGGCAGTTTTCAAGCGTTCTTCTCTTATCCCTCTGTTCATCGAGCCTGTCTACAGAGATTTCGTATTCTCTTCTGGCAGCCGTAGCATCGTTTCCCGCTTTCTTTCGGACCTTCGCAATGGAGGCAAGCTCCTTCTCGAGCTCCGAAGTCTCATATCTCTTTTCAACCGATAGCGTTTCGAGTTCTTCCGCTCTTTTCTTCCGGCTCTCGCTTCTTCTTCGAGTGTCCTCGATCATTCCGAGAGTTCCGTTACTTCGTTCCGTTGTGACCGCATGCTCACGATCGAGCTCGGCAATTCGAGCATCGGTATCCGAGCATTTCCTGTGTGCTTCATCCAGCCTGACCTGAGCATTCTCGAGCTCGAGCCGTGATTCGGCCAGTCTCGCTCCAGATGCGGACACGGCTGCGGACAGCCCTTCCTCGAGCTCCGAGTACTCCTTCTCGAGTGATGCCAGCTCTTCTGAACGGGCCGATGCCGTCTTCAGCTCCCGGTGAGTATTGAGGCCCTCGAGTTCCCCTATTCGAGTTTCCGCCTTCTCGAAGCGTCGGAACGTCGAGACCTGCTTCCTGAGTGCCGCAACGGTCCTGTCAACCTCTGAGATGATGTCATAGAGTCTTTCGAGATCGGCGCTGGTGGCATCGAGTTTGAGTTCGGCTCTGTGCCTCTGGATCTTGTACTTGACAATCCCTGCAGCCTCATCGAAGAGGAATCTCCTGTCCTCGGGTCTGCTGGAGAGAATCGTCTCTATCATCTTCGCCTCGAGAATCCAGTAGCCGCTGCTTCCGAGCCCCCTGTCCGCAAACAGATACGTGACATCCATGAGACGGCACTTGTTGCCATTTATCCTGTAATCGCTGTCTCCCGAACGGAATATCCTTCTGGTCACGGAAACCTCGTCGAAGTCCAGCGCGAGATGCCTTTCGGTGTTGTCAAACGTCAACACGACTTCAGCCATACCCAGAGGCTTGCGGCTCTCACTCCCGGAGAAGATTACATCTTCCATCCTGTCGGCGCGAAGCTGCCTGGGGCTCTGTGAGCCGAGTACCCATCTGATGGAATCGGCGATGTTGCTCTTGCCGCAGCCGTTCGGACCGACGATCGCGGAGATTCCCTTCTGGAACTGCAGTTCGAATGCGTCAGCAAAGGATTTGAATCCGACGATCTCGAGTCGTTTCAGATGCAAGATGTGTACTCCTCGCTGTTCGGATCTTTTCTCAGTTCACTGACGGCGTCAGAAGCATACGAAACCAGGCTGATGATCGCCATGCAGAAGGCCAGGATTCCGAGGACGTCTGCTCCGGGAAGAAGCTCCCCTGACAGCTGAAGTGATGGCCATAGAGCCTGCCTGACTAGAAAAATGGAAACCAGCATGGTGGAGAGCTTACCCCAGATGCTGGAAGCCGGCGGAGAGGAAAATCTTCCGGCAAGGTACAGCCCGAAAGAGCCTATGAGAATGTCCCTGAGAATGATACCTCCTGCAAACCACAGTGGGATTCTCCCGATTACGAGAAGAGTGATGAGAAACGCGCCAATCCCGATCTTGTCGGCAAGGGGATCGAGAATCCTCCCCCAATCGCTTTCGGTTCCGGTCAATCTTGCGATCATCCCGTCGAGCGAATCCGAAGCAATTGCGACGAACATGCAGAGACCCGCGGCCAATGTGTTGCCCGAGGCAATGAACAGGCAAGCCAGACCTGAAAGCGGTATCCTTGCAATGCTGATCATGTTTGCACAGGTGAGAAACCTGCCCTTGATGTGCATCAACCATCCTCCTGGGAGAGCAGGGATAGAGCATGCTCTCTTGCCGCGTCTCCGCCTCCCAGTATTCTGGTCAGTTCCTCGACCCTGCCGCTGCCGGAAAGCACACTTACTTCGGTCACGGGAAGTCCCGCATCCAGTGATTTTCTGACGGCAAGATGCGTCGTTGCGAGCGAGGCGATCCGTGCCAGATGGGTAACAACTATTACCTGTCTGCCTGATTCGGAAGCACGTCGGAGTGAGTCAGCAAGGTGCCTGGCGGTCTCCCCTCCGATTCCGCTGTCGATCTCGTCGAAGACCAGCACTGATGAATCGGCTGTCGAGGAAAGAGCAAGCCTCAGCGCAAGGCTGACTCTCGACATCTCACCGCCGCTGGCAACTGATGAAAGGGCAGCAGGTGGCACACCGGGATTCGCACTGAAAAAGAACTCGGGTAACTCCGCGCCATCCGGGCAGATTCTCCTCCCGTCCAGCAGTAATACTCTCTCTCCTGCAGGTTCTCCCATGATGATTCTGAATACGGCATGGGGGATGTTCAGTCTGCGCAGCTCGCTTGTCGACTTCTCCTGGAGGTCTGCTGAAGCTCTTTTTCTGGCTTCCGTCAGCCTGTCGGACAACTCGACGATCTTCACAGCGATAACCGGAAGGGTACTCTCGATTTCCCCGAGCTCACTCTCGTAAGAATCCAGCTGCCCGAGCCTTCCGTCGAGAGCGGTCTTCCTCTCCATCAGATCCCTGATGTCTCCTCCACATCGGGAAAGCAGTCTGGCGTAATCGTCAAGCCGGGAATCGATCTGCGTCAGCCTCCCCGGAGCCGACTCGAGCCCGGCAAGTCGTTCAGAGCATAGACTGGCAGCCTCCTGAATCGAAATAACCGCCTGCAAAATGAGATCCCTGAGTTCGGAGCCTTCCGTTCCGAGTTTCTCCGCTTCGGAGAGCAGGCTGGAAAGCTCGCTCGAAATTCCGTGATCGCTGTTGAGCCGTTCACTCAGTATGGAGGTCGATTCCACTTCGAGTTCCATCTTCTCCACTGATTTTCTCTCGGCATGGAGTGAGGTGTAGTCTTCGGCCGAAGGACCGAGTCTCTCGATCAGCTCCTTCTCGTGCCCGAGCAATTCGCGCTCTTCCTCAGAATCCTCGAGTGCTTTTGACAGTTCCTCACGTTTTCTCGAAAGCTCCCTGTGATCCTCGATATTACTTCGGAGGGCGAGAACAACTCCTGAAGCCCCTGCGTACTCATCCAGGTACTCCTGCTGCTTCCTGCGGTGGAGAAGAGATGGAGTCGACTGCTGCGTATGAAGGTCTACGAGCGCTCCCACTTCTCTTCTTACTTCATCGAGGGTAACCAGTTCATCGTTAAGGAACATGCGGCTCCTGCCTGCTGCATGTACCTCTCTCCTGACGATGGTCTCTTCACCCGCGGCATTACCGAAGAGGGCTTCGATGACGGCAAGCTTGCTTCCGGGTCTTACGAGTGATCTGTCAGCTCTCTCGCCCAGTGCGAGCAGAAGCCCCTCGATCAGCACCGATTTTCCAGCGCCCGTTTCACCTGTGAGAACGTTGAGACCTGGACCGAACTCGAGAATAGTGTCACTGATAGTAGCTACATTTTTAAGACTGAGACTGATCAGCACTCTTGTCCCCCCGAATCCCCCAGCCGAGTTTCCGGCCGAGGTGACTGTAGTGACTGCCGCGTCCCCTGGTTTGAATCATACTGCTGTACCCTTCGCCCCTCGTCACTTTCAGAAATTCCCCGGCGCTGAGGGAAACCTCTAGCTTGCCGTCACTGGAGATGAATGGCGCCGCGCCGCGCAGCTGGCTGATCGTCACGGTCACGGTCATGGATTCGGGAACCACAAGCGGTCTCAGGGAAAGCTGATGCGCACAGATCGGAACCACCAGCATCGCGGGCAGGGCGGGATCCAGAATCGGTCCCCCGCACGACAGTCCGTATGCTGTTGAGCCGAGGGGAGTGGATATTACCACGCCATCACCTGCAATGGACGCAACCAGATCCTGGTCCAGAAAAAGATCGAAATGCAGTATGCCTGCCAGAATGGAGCGGTTGATGGAGAAATCGTTTGTTGCGGTGAGAATCTGTCCGGAGGAGGTTTCGCCTTTGAGCAGAGGATAGCGCTCGATACGATAGCTTCCCGAAGAAAGCGAGCCGAGCGTTTCCCTGATGTTCTTCATGTCGGCGGAGGCAAGAAAGCCGAGGTGTCCGGTGTTGATCCCGAGAACGGGGACATTGCTCTTCCCGAAGTACTTCAATCCCCGGAGAATCGTTCCATCACCGCCCAGAACGAGTGCAGCCTGGCAATCCTCGCCTTCCATGATTCCGAATTCGCTCAATGCCTCCATGCAGCACCGCGCGGCAAACAGCTCTATCCCACTTTCATCGGCTGAGACTATGACCTGTCTGATCAGACCGGCATATGGCGGGTAGCGGGGATCGACGTATACGCAGATCCTGCCGACCAAAGGACTGGAACCATCCGTCACGATACACCTCCCTTACCCGTGCAGAACTCCCGGAGGACAGATTCGACAACACCGTTTACGTCAAGACCCATCTCACTGAGAAGCTCCGCTCTGGTCCCATGAGGCTGAAAGACATCCTGCAGGCCCAGGGTCAGAACGTGCACCGATTCGCGGGCAAACAGGCGACACACGTCCTCGCCGAACCCACCGGCAATGCTTCCCTCTTCCAGTGTAACTACCTTACCCGTGCGCCTGCCGAGTTCGAGGATTTCTTCCTCTGGAAGAGGCTTGAGCCAGATGGGATCGTACACGATCACCGAGATGCCCCTCTTCTTCAGCTCTTCTGCAGCCGCCAGGGCAGTGTGCATCATCGTGCCCGCCGCTAGAATGACTGCATCCCTTCCCTCTCGAACGACCTGACCGGTACCAGGCTCGAGCACATCGGGCGGAGGAGTGTTTACTTGAGATTCCTCTCCCCTGGGATAGCGTATTGCCGTCGGGCACTCCTTGAAATCGATTGCTCTCTCCAGCAGCCTCTCGAGCATTCTGCAGTCTCTCGGGGCTGCAAGCCTGAGACCTGGAATCGGTCTGAAGAGTGAGATATCGAACGATCCATGATGCGTAGGGCCATCCTCGCCAACCAGCCCCGCCCTGTCCATCATGATGACCACAGGTGCTTTCTGAAGGGCTGCATCGTGTATTACCTGATCAACGGCCCGCTGCATGAACGTGCTGTATATGGCAACAACCGGCTTCAGGCCGCCAAAGGCCAGACCGCAGGCGAATGTCACTGCGTGTTGCTCTGCTATCCCGACATCGAAGAACCTCTTCGGAAACCGCTCTGCAAAATCTGTCAGACCGGTACCGTCAGGCATCGCAGCGGTTATCGCCACAATTCTGTCGTCCTTCCCGGCAAGCCTCATCAGGGCATCGGAAAAACTGGCCGTAAACGTTTTCCTTTCGGCAGGCAGCTTTCGTACACCTGAGATTCCGTGGTACTTGGTTGCATCGCATTCAGCTGGCTCGTAACCCTTCCCCTTTGTTGTAACTACGTGCACCAGAACGGGTCCTCGAAGCTGGGATACTCTCTGAAGAACTCCCGTCAACGAAGGGAGATCGTGCCCGGGAATTGGCCCGATGTACCTGATACCGAATCCATCGAACAGCGTATCCGGCACGAATGTCATCTTGAGGGCAGATGAAACTATGTGAGCAGCCTTCCTCATGCGATCACCCAGTGATGGGATCCTTCCGAGGGCATTCCAGATCTCGTTCCTGAGTCTGTTGTATCTGGGATCCGTGATCAGCTTCGTGAAATGCCCTGACATGGCTCCAACGTTCCTGGAAATGGACATTTCGTTGTCGTTGAGAATCACGGTGAGATCCGTATTGGCATGCCCGAGATTGTTAAGGCCCTCGAGAGCTATTCCCCCGCCCATGGCACCATCACCAATCACTGCCACCACTCTCCCGTTCGAGCCGGAAAGATCTCTGGCAATGGCAAACCCTAGAGCGGCCGATATCGATGTCGAACTGTGACCGGTGCCGAAACAGTCAACGGGGCTCTCGCTCCTCTTGGGAAAGCCGCTCAATCCGCCGGATTGCCTGATGGTATGGAACCTGCTCGATCTGCCGGTGAGGAGTTTCCAGGGATAGGTCTGGTGACCGACATCCCAGATGATCCTGTCCCGGGGGGGGCTGTACACCGAGAGCAGAGCAATGGTCAGCTCGACTACTCCGAGACTGGAGGCAAGGTGACCGCCTGTCTGGCAGACAACCTGGATAACCCGCTCACGGACTTCATCGGCAAGCTGCATCCTGTCCTCTATGGAGAGAGCCGGGATATCCCTCTGCGACGATATTCCATCGAGCAGCGACATCACTTCCTCCTGTGAGGAAGGTACCCGGCAAGGGCGCTGACCATCTCCCAGTCACCGGGCAGAACGGAGAACTCGTACGCAATCTCAGTCGACAGGGCATCAGCTTTATCCATCGCCGCGTCCAGTCCCATCCGAGTCACGAGGTTGGCCTTGTCCAGGCTTTCATCCTTGCCGACCCTCTTTCCCATTTCGGTCTCGGTTCCACATCTGTCCAGGATGTCATCAGTGAGCTGGAAAAGGAATCCCAGTCTTTCTCCGGCAGAAGATACTTCCGAAATGACCACATCGTCGAAACCGCCGGCAATCGATCCAAGTTCCAGTGAAGCCCGGATCATCGCAGCAGTCTTACCGCTGATCATCTGATCTATCCAGTCCAGCGAGGGATCGTCCGGGTGATAGATGTCCATGTACTGGCCGCCCACAAGGCAGGATGGTCCGGCAGCTCCGGCAAGGCATCCCAGCATCTTGCCTACCTGGCCCGGTCCGAGGGGTGTTCTGACGACCTCCAGAAAGGCCTCCGAAAGGAGCAGATCTCCCGCAAGCACTGCCTGGACGGGGTCAAATGCCCTGTGAAGCGCTGGTTTACCCCTCCTGATATCATCGTTGTCCAGGGAAGGAAGATCGTCGTGAACGAGAGAATAGGAGTGAATCATCTCCACAGCGCATGCCACTGGAAGAGCTCTGTCGAGAGAACGCCCTCCTGCCCTGCAGGCACGCGCCACCAGAAATGGGCGGATTCTCTTCCCTCCCGAGGAGAGAGAGTAACGAGCCATTTCCGGAAGACGGGACAGGCTTCCCTCGAACATGGCCAGTCGGCCAAGCCCCGCTTCAACCCAGTCGGAGGCTTCCCTGAGTGCTTCCTTCAGTGGTTCAGATCTGCACCCGTTCATTGATGATCCTCAGTGATTCGACCGAGTGCTCATCATCGAGCACCAGTTCGAGCCCATTGACATGCTCTTCTCCATCGGAGACCGAGAGTTTCTCCGGTCTTCCGGTCAGAAATCTCAGCCTGGCCTGTTCGTAAGACATGCCGATTATTCCCGAATGTGAACCGCACATTCCCAGGTCTGTTATGTAGGCCGTTCCATGCGGAAGAATCCGTGCGTCTGCAGTGAGCACATGTGTATGACTGCCGGCGACGACAGTCACCCTGCCGTCGACGTACCTTCCGAGTGCCTGTTTCTCACTCGTGGCTTCTGCATGGAAGTCGATTATCGTGATGTCGGAATCGCAATTGTTCAGGATCCGGTCTACCATCCTGAAGGGACAGTCCCACAAACCATCCATGAAAATCCTGCCGGAAAGGTTGATCACTGTGACACTCACCTGACCTGCCAGAAAACCTGCTACACCTGTTCCAGGATTCCCCGGAGGAGCGTTGGCAGGTCTGAGTACCCTGGAATCTCCCTGCTCCAGGACTTCGAAAATATCCTTCTGCTTCCAGATATGATTGCCGGACGTGATGATATCCACACCGGCGCTGAACAACTGATCGGAGGTCCTTCTCGTCAGGCCGAATCCTCCGGCAGCATTCTCGCCGTTTGCAACTACCAGATCGTATTTTTCGCCCTGCCCCTGCCCTTGCCCTTGCCCTCGTGCGAGAAAGGAAGCAAGGGCTTTCCTGCCGGGTCTTCCGACTACATCTCCGAGCAACAGGATCCGCATTGCTTACCTACTTTGCCATTTCCGATGCTCTGACCTCTCTGATCACGGTAACCCTGATCTGTCCGGGGTACTCCATCTCGTTCTCTATCTTCCGGGCAACGGTTCTTGCCAGTTCTTCCGCGCCTGCATCGTCGACCATCTCCGGTTTGACGGCAATTCTCAGTTCTCTTCCGGCCTGGATTGCGTAGGATTTGCGGACTCCGTCGTATGCATCGGCAATGGATTCGAGTTTGTGGAGCCTTCTGATGTAGAGTTCAAGCGTTTCCTTTCGCGCTCCGGGACGCGCACTACTTACAGCGTCAGCAGCCTGAACAAGAATTGCGTAAAGGGATTCGGGCTCTATCTCTTCGTGATGTGCCCCGATAGCGTTGAACACAACCTGCGGCTCGTCATATTTCCGTGCAAGCTCCATACCGACCATCGCATGAGATCCCTCGAGTTCCTGATCGGAAGCCTTGCCGATGTCATGAAGAAGACCGATTCGGCTGGCAACTGCCGCATCAAGCCTGAGTTCGGCCGAGATCAGCCCACAGATGTGCGCCACTTCGAGTGAGTGCTGGTACATGTTCTGTCCATAACTCGTTCTGTATCTGAGACGCCCGAGGTGCCGGATCAGCTGAGGGTGGAGCCCCGATACATTCACCTCCATGGCGAGGTCGTTGCCAAGCTTCTTGATGTTTCGTTCCATCTCATCGTTGACTTTCCTGACAACGGCTTCGATTCTTCCAGGGTGTATCCTTCCATCGGATATCAGCTTCTCGAGTGATTGCCTTGCAACCTCCCTGCGAACGGGATCGAAGCATGAGAGCAGAACAGCCTCCGGAGTATCATCGATAACTACATCAACACCCGTTGCGGTCTCGAACGCACGGATGTTCCTGCCTTCTCTACCGATGATACGGCCTTTCATATCATCGTTCGCCAGATTTACAACCGATACGCAATTCTCTACTACGAAAGATGCGGAACATCTCTGAACGGCTGATGACAGAATCCGGTTGGCCTGTTCCTCGGCTGTTCTCTCCGCATTCTCGATTATCCTGCGGGTCATCCTGGATGCTTCCAGCCCGGCCTCTTCCCTGAGGTTGGAGAGAAGAAGGTTCTTTGCTTCATCCCGCGAAAGAACTGCTATTTTCTCGAGGAGCCTGTTCTGCTCCTCCATCAGCCTGTTAACCCGTTGATGCTTGGCATTGAGAGCCTGTTCCTTCTCCGCCAGTCCGGTCTCCAGTAAGCTGATGCTGCCGGCTCTGTTGTCGAGAGTATCCTTCAGCCGATCCAGCTGCTCCATACCTCTGGTTATCCCGGTTTCCTTGCTGTCGAGCTCCATTCGTCTGCTCTGCTGCTCCTCAAGAATTTCCGCCTTCTCCCGGGAGAGCGTGTCCCTGCCCTCGAGAATGACTTCTTTCCTGAGAGTATCCGCTTCTCTCTCCGCATCGGCAATTATCCTGGTGGCCTGCGTGGTTGCGCCCTTTATCTCCTTGGTTACCAACGCTTTCTGTAATAAAAAACCCAGGCTGAATGCTACGATTGCAGCAACCCCCGGGATAAGGTATGGCTCCATAGCAACTGCTCCAGATTCAGGCGCAGATCGTTTATATAAATGGAAACCGGTATTATCGGTTAAAGGCACCCGAATCCCTGCGCACGGATCCGGTGATGAACCGGTTCCCTCGACTAGCCTGTGAAAGTGTTATCGGGTGCAGTGGATGTCTGGAAAGACGTTACTTCGACAACTTTTTCGTTCGTTTGATCACTTGCGGTGGGTTCGTGCGAAGGTTCAGCCAGGATCTTCTCGATTCGTTCTGCAAGCCCAGCGAGAATGGCGCTATGCGTTTCTTCGTGTTCCTTGCCCTGTTGTTCCTTCTGAAATAACTCGTCTGCTATGTTGAGCGCGGTCAGAATGGCAACCTTTGCGGTGGAAGCCATGGTGATGTTGTCGGTCATCTGCCGCATCTTCATATCAACGAAATGAGCGATCTCGGCAATGTAGCCAGGATCGTCGTCACCTCGGATTGAATACTCCCGACCGTAAATGTTAACTCTGATGCTTTCGGGTCGGTCAACCATTGTCTACCTCTATTACCGCCGCAATTCTCTTTCCATTTTTTCCAGAACCCCCGTTAACCTCTGCTTCAGATCCTGCCTTTCCCGCAGAAGTCTGGCGCTGTGGATCCTGAGAAGGTTATAACCCTCAGAATCCGGAGAATCAACACTGTTGTCTATTCTGTACTCAAGCTCCTGGACCCTTCGAGTCAGCTTGTTGCGCTGAGCCTGAAGTGTCTCCAGTCTGATAATCAGACGATCGACAGCTTCAGTCAACCTCTCCAGATTGTCAGCAACAGACATGCTCCTGACTCGATGTCCTTCCCGGTAACGCTACAAAGCAGCTTTCGCTGTCTCGACTATACTTGTGAAGGCATCGGGATCTCCCACTGCAAGACTGGCAAGGACCTTCCTGTTCAGCTTGATTCCTGCTCTGGCAAGGCCATTGATGAGGTCGCTGTACGACAGTCCATTCTCCCTGGAAGCTGCATTTATCCTGGTGATCCAGAGAGATCTGAAGTCCCGTTTCTTCGTCCTGCGGTCTCTGTACTGGTACTCGAGAGCCTTTCTGTTGGCTTCGCATGCAACGGTGTAGAGCTTCCTCCTGCCGCCAACCTTACCTCTGGCGGCTTTGAGAACCTTCTTGTGGCGCTTTCTGCGCGCAACTGCATTTCTTGTTCTGCTCATGCTGTAATCTCCAGGTTCAGGGCAGCATTCGACGTAGCCTACGCACGTCGGCTCGTGATGCGATTCCGGATTTGCGCAGGCCGCGCTTTCGTTTACTGCTCTTCTTCGTCTTGATGTGACCCGCGTGAGAATGCCTGAGTCTGAACTTTCCTGACCCGGTCTTCTTCAGGCGCTTTGCCGCACCCTTGTGTGTTTTCATTTTGGGCATCTTGTATTCCCTCTGCTTCTAGCTGTTTTCCTTACGCGGCGACAGTATCATCGTGAGAAACCTGCCCTCTAGAACCGGTTTCCGCTCGATGTTCGCCAGATCATCAACATCTTCTGCCAGCTTCTGAAGAAGCTGGAAACCCTGGTCTTTGTAGACGAGCTGTCTACCCCTGAATACGACAGTTGCCTTGACTTTATGTCTGGACTCAAGGAATTCCCTGGTGTGCTTCATTTTGTACGTGTAGTCATGGACATCCGTATTCGGTCTGAACTTGATCTCCTTGAGACCGCCGGTATGCTGTTTTCTGCGGGCTTCCCTGTCCTTCCTGTTCTGCTCGTATCTGTACTTGCCGTAATCCATTATCCGGGCAACAGGTGGATCGGCACCGGCGGATATCTCGACGAGATCCAGACCTGAATCGCCTGCCATGTCGAGTGCCCTGGCAAGATCAACGACACCAACGTGTTTACCGTCACCATCGATGAGCCTGACTTCTTTGCTCCTTATCTCACCGTTGATCCTTGTAGTCTCTCTGATAGGCAACTACCCCCATTCCGGCAATGCAGGCGTTTCACAGTCGTTGATGAGAAAGTCGAGAGCTTCCGCAAATGGAAACACTCCCTTGTCACCCTCTCCATGCTTCCGCAGGGCTACACTGCCTGATGTCATTTCACGCTCGCCGATGACGAGCATGAACGGAACCTTCATTTTTTCAGCAGACCTTACCCTATAGCCAACCGTCTCGTTGCGAGAATCAGTTTCAACTCGCAGACCGGCTTCAGTCAGTTCAGCCGCAATTCCCTCTGCCCCCTCAACCTGTGAGGAGGTAACTGGTAATATAACAACCTGAACGGGCGCAAGCCAACTCGGGAAATTGCCGGCGTAGTGTTCGATCAGATTGCCTATGAACCTTTCCACCGAGCCTAAAAGAGCACGATGTACCATGTACACCCGATGCTCGGATCCATCGTTGCCGACGTAAGTCAGGTTGAAACGGGAAGGTATGTTGAAATCGAATTGTATCGTCGGTCCCTGCCAGAATCTTCCGAGTGCGTCCTTCAGCTTGATATCGATCTTTGGACCGTAGAATGCTGCTTCCCCGATGACGGTACGGTAGGGCTCTCCCATATCGTCGAGTGCTCTTGCAAGAGCAGGTTCGACCAGTTTCCATTCATCGGGATTACCGGCGTAGTGCCCGGGGTTTTCAGGATCCATGAGGGACAATTCGATCTCGTACCCGAAATCGAATATCCTGAGAAAGTAGAGAGCAAACCTGACGACATCCTGGATCTCGCTTACTATCTGATCCTCCGTGCAGAAGATGTGGCCGTCGTCAACGGTGAATCCGCGTACTCTCATCAGACCGTGCAGAACACCGCTCTTTTCGTACCTGTAGACCATCCCGAGCTCGGCCAGCCTGAGTGGAAGCTCCCGGTAAGAGCGTTTTTTCGATTGGTAGATGATGATGTGTCCGGGACAGTTCATCGGTTTGAGGACGTACTCGCGGTTATCGACGTCCATGAAGTACATGCTCTAGCGGTAGTAGGAGCAATGACAGGAGGTCTCCCAGAGATCGACCGGTGCGATATGCGGAGTGTTGACGAGTTCGTAGCCCGCTGCTCTGTGAGCTTTCTTCCAGTGGTTCTCCAGCTCTTCTCTCAGAACCGTTCCCCTTGGCAGCCAGTAGATGAGACCCGGACCGCCGGGACCTATCGAGAACAGCTCCAGTTCGGGGCCGAGTTTTCTGTGATCCCTCTTTCGAGCCTCGTCAAGCATCTCCAGGTGATCGGTCAGGTTCGCGGATGAATCGAAGACCGTGCCATATATCCTGGTCAGCATTTCGTTCTTCTCGTCACCCCTCCAGTAAGCCCCCGCTACACTGAGAAGCCTGAAATGCTTCAGAAACCCTGTTGAAGGTACATGAGGACCACGGCAGAGATCCACGAAGTCTCCATGAGAGTAGATACTGACACTCTCTACACCTTCACGCCGCAGGTCATCGAGGAGTTCGAGCTTGTAGCTCTCTCCCCTCGATGAGAACAGGTCTGCGGCCTCATCGATGTTCATTTTCCCGGTGATGAATGGAAGATCGTCTGCAATCTGCCTGCTCATCTCGGCGGCAATCGAGTCGAGTGCGGAATTTCCCGGAAAGTCGGGAATACTCATATCGTAGTAGAAACCGTTGTCGATGGCGGGTCCGATACCGAACCTGGTTCCCGGGAATAGCTTTTCCACTGCAGCAGCCATTACATGGGCAGCGCTATGGCGCAGGATTTTCTTTCCTTCATCATCGGAAAAGGTGAGTATTTCTATCTTCCCGTCATCCTGCAGAGGCTCCGAGAGACCTGTCAATTCACCGTTGAAGCGGCAGGCAAGAGCCCTTTTTGCCAGTCCTCGCGCGATCGACAGAGCAATGTCCATTCCGGTCGTGCCCGGCTCGAATTCGGCAGAACTGTTGTCTGGAAATACTATACGTAACAATTGCATACCTCCTCCTGGCTTCGGTCACGAACAGAATAATGGTGGGCGATACTGGATTTGAACCAGTGACTTCTTGCATGTCAAGCAAGCACTCTAGCCAACTGAGCTAATCGCCCACCGCTTCATTCATTTGCGGACCGAAGGATATACATGTATACACCATTCCGTCAAGGTATATTAGCCCGGGAGCCGGTGTTGACACGAGCCCGGGTCAATAGTATTCCTTCGAGGTGTTAATCCAGCTTCTCATTTGGAAAGGAAGTGTAGTATGAAGCTGCTTGTTGTTCTTCTTGTCGTCGTCGCAATGTCGTTTGCCAGCTCGACCATGAGGGGCGAGTTCGAGGGCATGCCTAATCCGCTGCCGGGCACCGATGATATAGTAGACACGAACGCTTACGATGCTGCGCATGCGTTCAACACCGCGTTTGCCATCTTCACCGATTACTGGGTAGCAGACGACTTCACACCTTCTAATGATTACAGCATCGAGATCCTCACGCTCTGGGATCTCAGCACGGGAGCAATGCCTACTTCCGTCGACGCTTACTTCTGGGAAGATGCACCTCCCGGTCCAGGAACCGAACTCTGGAACGGTACCGTCAGTGGTGGCGACCTCGTACACAACGCCACTGGTATTACCTTTGCTGGATACATGATTTACATGACGGTAGCCGCCCTTCCCAACACCGATTACTTCATGGCCACATCCGGTGTAACCTACTGGACTACCTTCCAGCGTACTGACGGCACCAACCTCTACTGCATACAAGACGACGAAGTGGAAGGCACGGAGAGCTACAGAGACATAGGTAGCGGATGGGTACCCGGTTCAACAACGGGATACCCCGCTACCGACATGTTCCGCATCATCGAAGGTACGCTTGCACTCGACCGCGACACCTGGGGTACTATCAAGACCCTCTTCTAGAGAAGCGTCATCCGACGATTCAGGGGAAGGACTTCGAGTCCTTCCCCTTTTTCTGGGCAGGTGTTTTTTTTAGCAGGAAAGATTTTCGATTCTCTTCGGGAACGAAATAGCCCTGACGACCTTCACACTTGCGCACACAGGCAAATTCGATTATCAAAATCCTGTAAATGCGAAAACTCGTTATCGAAGGGATACGTCCATGAAGTTTGCATTCATTTTTCTGAGCATCATCATTTCTATTGTCGTTGCCAGACCGGTCTGGGAGGGGCATGTCGAGGGTGTTCATATTCCCTTGCCCGAGACAGATTTTGTCTTCGACACCAATGCGTACGATCCTGCCCACGTGTACAGCAATGCATTCGGCAACTTCGGCAACTACTGGATTGCCGACGATTTTACACCCTCCTACAGCGGACAGATCACTGTGCTGACTTTCTGGACCGTATCCACGACAACCAATCCAACAGGTCTTGAAGCCACCATCTACGGAGACGGATACCCCGGTCCGGGAACCATTCTCTGGCAGAACCTGGTATCCGACATCATCTGGGCGAACAGCGGTGTTACGTTCGCAGGTTATCCTATCTACATCTGTTTCATAGATCTGCCGAACCTGGACTATCCGAATATCTGGGCGGGGACAACGTACTGGGTCACAGCACATCGAGAGGATGGCGAAAACCTGTACGCGATAGTCGACGATGAGGTCAGCGGCAGCGAGAGCTACAGGATTCTCGCAGGAGGAGGAGACTGGGTTCCCGGTTCTTCAACGGGTTACGATCCTGTCGATATGTTCCGTATCATCGAGGGTACGGTTGCTCTCGACAGAGCTACCTGGGGGATGGTCAAGACGCTTTTCCAGTAGGGTGTCAAATGCCCTGAGAGGGGGCGTGCCGTATGAAACTTGTACTCGTATCTCTTGCCGTAATCGTGGCGGTATCACTGGCTGACTCGACATGGGAGGGACATACCGAAGGTGTCCACATTCCACTTCCTCCGACGGATGATATCATCGACACGAATGCATACGACGAGGAGCACGTATTCTCAACTGCCTTCGCAATCTTCAGCAGCAACTGGATTGCTGACGACTTCACCCCAGACTACATGGCCGATGTCGAGTTCATCACCATCTGGACGGTTTCCACGACAACGAATCCGGTTGCACTCGAAGTTTTCTTCTACAACGATGTCGCTCCCGGCCCGGGTGTTGTTCTCTGGACACAGCTCACGACCGATATCATCTGGACCGACAGCGGTGTTACTTTTGCCGGCTACACCATCTACATCTGCGAGATGGAACTGCCGAACGCGGATTACTTCACGGTCAACGGCGGCTCCACCTACTGGGTGACCGCTCACCGCTCCGATGGCTCTAACCTGTACAGCATACAAGACGACGAAGTGGAAGGCACGGAGTGCTACAGAGACACCGGCAGCGGCTGGCAGCCCGGTTCGAACTTCGGATTCGATCCCAGTGACATGTTCCGCATCATCGAGGGCACTGTTACGCTCGACAGAGCTACATGGGGGATGGTCAAGACACTTTTCTGACCAGCCCAGCTTATGCTGAAAGGAGTCGGAAATGAAACTTTGTTGCGTTTTCATCGCCATTCTCACTGCTTACGCTGGTGCCAGTTCGAGCATTGAAGGTCACTGGGAAGGCACGATCACTCCATGGCCTGCAACCGATGACATAATCGACTCGAATCCGTTGAGCGGGACGATGTACTCGACCGCCTTTGCCGTCTTCGGGGACTACTGGGTTGCCGACGACCTTACCGTGGCATTCACGGCAACGGTCGAAAAGGTGACGTACTGGTCACTGACCACGGGCGGCTTGCCCAGCAGCTTACTCGTCTACTTCCTGGACGATGCCGCTCCGGGGCCAGGAGCGGTGCTGTGGTCGGAATCAATTTCCGGCGGAGACCTTGTATTCACCAACAGCGGCGTCACTTTCGCCGGATACCCGATTTATATCACGGAGATGGATCTTCCCAACACGGATTACTTCGTCATAAGCCCGGGAGTCACCTACTGGACAGGTTTTCAGCGCGACGACGGGACGAGTCTCTACGCGATCATGGACTACGAGGTTACTGGAACCGAATGCTACAGGATCATTACCGCAAGTGGTCCATGGGTTCCTGGCTCTACAACCGGCTACGATCCTACCGACCTGTTCCGCATTATCGAGGGCACGATTGCTCTCGACCGCAATACCTGGGGAGCACTCAAGACGCTTTTCTAGAGGCTTACTCCATTCTGACCGGATACACATTTTAAACCTCGCACTTGTGTTCACAAGGGAATTCAATTATTTGAATAACTAAAATGTATAGAAAATCATCATCTGAGTGAAAGGATACCATTATGAGGTTTACATTCATTTTTCTCAGTCTCCTTGCTTCGGCTGTTTTTGCCAGCCCGAACTGGGAGGGACACATCGAGGGTGTTCATATCCCTATGCCGGGGACAGATTTCGTTTTCGATTCCAATATGTACGACCCCGATCACGTGTACGGCACTGCATACGCCAATTTCAGCGATTACTGGATTGCAGACGATTTCACACCCTCCCTTAACGGGCAGATCGAACAACTGACTTTCTGGACGATAACCACGACAACGAATCCGGCCGGTCTGGAGGTCACTTTCTTCGGGGATGGTTATCCCGGTCCGGGTACCATTCTCTGGCAACATCTCGCATCCGACATCATCTGGAAGGACAGCGGCGTTACATTCGCGGGATATACTATCTACGTCTGTGTCATTGAATTGCCAAACCTTGACTACATGAACGTCTGGACCGGAACCACGTACTGGATTACGGCACATCGAGAGGATGGCTCAAATCTGTATGCGATCCTTGACGATGAGGTAAACGGTAACGAGACCTACAGGATCATCACCGCTGGAGGAGAGTGGGTTCCCGGTTCTTCGACGGGTTACGACCCCGTAGACATGTTCAGGATGGTGAGGGGAACCATCTACGGTGCCCTCGATCGAACTACATGGGGAATGGTCAAGACGCTGTTCCGGTAGGACATTGAGAGGGCTATGAAAGGTGAAGTGTATCATGAGACTGGCGTTTGTATCTTATGCAATGATACTTGCAGTATCACTGGCAGACTCTGCATGGGAGGAACATATCGAAGGTGTTCACTTCCCGCTTCCACTGGCGGATGAAGTGATCTACTCCAATCCGTTTGACGCAGCACATGTGTACATCACTGTCTTCCCGATCTGCTACTACTACCGTGTCGCAGACGAATTCACTCCCATCAGTACTGCAGATGTCGAGTACATCACTCTCTGGACGATTTCAATCACCACGAATCCGTCAGCTATGGAAGTAGGCTTCTACAGCGATGCTGACCCTGGTCCCGGAGAGCTTCTCTGGACGCAGCTCTCAACAGATGTCACCTGGACCGAAACGGGACTTACTTTTGCAGGCTACGACATTTACGTCTGCGAAATTGAACTGCCGAATGCCGATCACTTCACGGCCAACGGTGGGTCCACTTACTGGATGACTGCGTTTCGCTCCGATGAACTGAACATGTACTGCCTGATCGATAACGAAGTTAAAGGCATGGAGTGTTACAGAGACGTCGGCACCGGATGGCAGACAGGTGCGAGCACGGGATATGCTCCCACCGACATGTTCAACATCATCGAGGGTACGGTCGCCCTCGATCGAACTACATGGGGAATGGTCAAGACCCTGTTCCAGTAGGATATCATCGGCAAGTGATTTCTCCCCCTTCCCGTTCTTGACCGGCCGGAGTTGCGGGTTTAGCATCGAATATTACTCAATGTATCCCGGGAAAGGTGTACCTGCTTGGGAAAATCCCTGCTCATTCTGTTGACGGTAGTATGCATGACTCCCGCTGACGGCATTACACACCTCGGTCCCGTTCATCCCTCCGGAACCGGCCCCGTCAGACTCAGCGGTATTGCTTACTCACAGACATTTGTTCCGCAGAATGTTCTGGACTGCTACAGTAACTACTCCGGAGAAGATAGATGGATCACTGACGATTTCACACTGGATGATGACATCGAAATCAGCGAGATAGTCATCTGGATGATCTACCTGGGATCACCGAGCAAGCAGGTAAATCTGGCCATCGCGGAGGACAACGGAGATTCGTCTCCCGCATCTGCAGTAACAATCTGGAGCGCTGCAGCACCATGTATCAACTACGCCACCGGTTACACTCTCTCAGGCTACGATATCTGCAGGACTTCATGCAGTATTCCGCCCGATCTGAATCCCGAGCTTTCTGCAAATATCCATTACTGGCTGGAAGTACAGGCAGTGAACAATGTCAATGCTCT
The DNA here is from genome assembly GCA_965371785.1 of uncultured bacterium. GTDB lineage: Bacteria > Fermentibacterota > Fermentibacteria > Fermentibacterales > JCC-6 > CBDUZS01. The sequence continues at coordinate 14,066 of CBDUZS010000003.1, read as the reverse complement.
CATGCTCGTGCAGAATCACTCACTGCTGCAGACGGTGTACTGGAAAAACGGATCCAGCGGCTGGGAGAGCACATACGATGCCTTCGGCGAGTTCACCGACGCATTCTTCGACATCTACGCAACGGATGCCTTCGACAGGAATTCGTGGGGCGCCATAAAGACACTCTTCCAGATGGAAGGCTGATCAGGGAAGAATCGTCGTTCCCGCTTTTCCCTCGAGTGCGCTCAGAATGTTCCCGGGAGAGGTTATTACAACCATTCTCCCGCCATGCTTCAGGAAACCCAGAGAGGCCTTTATCTTCGGAAGCATCGATCCTGTAGCGAAATTATTTCGGGAAACAAGCTGTCGGAGTTCGTCGGAGTGAATACTCCTGATGGGGGTCTGCTCGGGAGAACCAAAGCCTGTGTACACCTCGGGAACCGTAGTCGAAATAATGTAGGTGTCCGCTTCCAGCTTGGTCGCCAGCAGCGCACTCGCATGGTCCTTATCGATGACCGCACCGACTCCTCTGACCACGAAACCGTCTCTCAGAACCGGAACCCCGCCGCCGCCGTTACAGATCACTATCTGCCCTGCGTCTGCAAGTGTTCTGATAGCAGGAAGTTCCAGTATCTTCCTGGGTTTCGGTGAGGGAACGACCCTTCGCCAGCCACGCCCTGAATCCTCTTTCATGATCCAGCCCTTTTCCCCGATGAACTGCTTTGCTTCCTCAGAAGAGTAGAATGGTCCGACGGGCTTGGTCGGGTTATCGAACCCGGGATCGTCCGCATCGACCACGACCTGCGTGATAAGACTGGTCACCGGTATGTCAACATTCAGCTCCTCGAGCACGTCACCGAGAACCTGCTGGAGCAGGTAGCCAATGTATCCCTGTGTTGCAGCAACGTTCACGTCCATACCATCAGGAGGGACGATCTCCCTTGCCATCGCATTACGCAGCAGTTCGAATCCGACCTGGGGGCCGTTACCGTGAGTTATCACGAGACTCCCCCGATCCCTGGCAAGAACTGCCAGTTCTTCACACACTTCGCGTGCAAGAGCATGAGTGTCCCTGTTCCCGTTACGTGCGCCGGGTTCTATCAGGGAATTACCTCCAATGGCCACTACCGTTCTCTTCACGGATGCTCCTCTCCGACATTCCCGGAACCAGTGCCCGATGACTTCCTGCCGTGGTAGAGCAGAAGAAGTGAAATTCCTCCTATACAGATGGCAATATCTGCAGCGTTGAAAGTGGGCCACCTCCAGGAGTGTGTTCCGATATCGATGAAATCGATTACCATTCCGTAGAGTATCCTGTCCGTCAGATTACCCAGAGCACCACCCAGAATCGCACCAAGGGCCAGGAATGAGCCCCGCGTGCAATCCCGGCATCTTTTGATCAGAACCGATACGAGTGCGGCAGCCGCAATGCTGAAAACGGTCAGGAAAACAGGTCCTCCCCATGAGAAGCTGAATGCTGCGCCTTCGTTGTACCTGAGGGCAAACCTGATCACTTCACCTGCAATCCTGACGGGTTCACCCAGTTCCAGGCAGTTCACGGCAATCCTCTTGCTGATCTGATCGATGAGCACAACAACTGCGGCAAGAATGAATGCACCGGGTCTGGAATTCAGAATTCTCATTCCCTTTGCTCACTCTCGAGCAGGTCATTGCAGCGGTGACAGACATCGTCTGCAAAACTGCACGATCCGACTTCGGGAAGAATCCTCCAGCATCTCTGGCATTTTGTTCCCCGGGCAGGTGTGACCTCTACGGAGACCGGGCTCCCCGAGTCCACCTCGACCTGTGAGACGATGAGGAAATCAGCCCATTCCTCACCGAGTGCGCTGCCGGCCATCTCCGCGGGCAAGGTCAGCCTGACTCCTGCCTCCAGTCCGCCGCCGATCTCTCCTGCTGCCCTGGCTTCCTCGAGTGCCTTCAGGACCGATCTTCGAACTTCCAGATACGGTTTCCAGGATTCCAGCTCGAGCCGTTCGTCCTCTCCTGAATCCGGGATTTCCTCGAACATTGCCAGATGCACGCTGTCACACCCTTCCGTGAGGGCGGCAGGCAGCTGACGCCAGGCATCCTCTGCAGTGAACGGTATCACGGGCGCAAGAAGCTTTATCAGCTCCAGAGTCATCCATGCGAGAAGTCTTCTCGTGGAAACGCTTCCGGGCGATGTACTCGAATCACAGTACAGCCTGTCCTTCCGGACATCGAGATAGAGACCCGAGAGGTCGATTACAGCGAAATTGCGGAGTTCCCTGTACACCCTGTGAAACTCGAAACTTCGGTACTCGCTTGTGCAGAGTCTGCAGAGCTCCCGGAACCGGAGGTAAACGTACCTGTCAAGACCTTCGAGGTTCTGCGGAGAGAAATCCGTCCCGCATCCATCGTCCAGGTTCCCGAGCATGAACCTGAGTGTATTCCTCAGTTTTCTGTAAGCCTCTCTGGAATCGCCGAGTTGCGTCAGGTCAGCTCTGAAATCGGCAGTGTAGTCGATTCCTGCAAACCAGAGCCTCAGAATATCGGCACCCATCCGATCGACGATCTCCAGAGGTGAAATGATGTTGCCCAGGGATTTGGACATTTTCTTGCCCGATTTATCCTGGACAAGACCATGCGTGATGATGTTGTCAGCAGGCCTGCTCATTCCGAGGGCTTCACTGGTTATCATGCTCACACCAAACCAGCCTCTGTGCTGATCGGTTGCTTCCAGATAGACAGCTGCCGGGCGTGACAGACCGTACTCATCTGTGAGGACGTTGTAATGGCTGAGGGAGCTGTCGAACCATACGTCGAGGATGTCATCCACCCTGGAGATGTTCGGAGATCCGCAGGAAGGGCACGAACAGCTCTTACCAGCCCTTGCAAAGAGCTCCGAGGGTTCGAGTTCGAACCATACATCAGACCCTTCCTCGGCAATCAGCTCGGCAACACCGTCTATGACGCAGGGATCGATGACCGGTTCGAGGCAGTCATCACAGGTGAATACGGGAAGAGCGACACCCCAGTACCGTTGCCTGGACAGGCACCAGTCAGGCCGTACGGACATCATGTTTTTCATCCGTTCGTATCCCCATGCAGGATGCCATCTGACGCGATCCACCTCACTCAGTATCCTGTCCCTGAGAGAGTTTCTGTCAAGGTCAAGGAAGAACTGTCTCGTTGCCCTGAAGATCAGCGGGTTCCTGCATCGCCAGCAATGCGGATAGCTGTGTTCAACGGTCCTGCTGGCAACGAGGTGGCCGGTCTTTTCCAGATCCTCCAGAATAACGGAATTCGCCATGAATACATGCATACCGGCGTATTTGCCTGCTTCCTCGGAGAAAACGCCGTCCTCGAGAACGGGGCTGAAGATATCCAGCCCATAGCGTCCCGCGATCTGGAAGTCCTCGGCGCCATGACCGGGAGCAGTATGAACGCATCCCGTTCCGTCATCCATAGTAACATGTTCTGCAAGTATCATTAGTGAAGTCTTCGAATCGAACAGCGGGTGCTCGAGAAGTAGACCTTCGAGTTCGCTTCCACCGAAGAAGAGACCTGGAACGACCACGCCCTCCAGGCCTGCGTCCTCGAGAAAGGAATTCACACGGTGGGCGGCAACCAGGAATTTCCTGTCGCCCGATACCTCTACTACGACGTACTTTTCCCGCGGATTGAGAGCAACAGCCATGTTAGCCGGAAGAGTCCAGGGAGTGGTCGTCCATACTACGACCTCTGTTCCCTCCGGTACGCCCCTCGAATCCCAGGAACCGGGATCGGACATGGAAAATGCTACGTAGATGGATGGTGAACTGTGATTCCCGTACTCCACCTCGGCTTCGGCAAGGGCAGTAGAACAGCTCGTACACCAGTGGATCGGACGAAGTCCCTTGTAGATGTAACCACCCCTGGCAAGCTCGGCGAAAGCCCGTACGATACCGGATTCATAAGATTTGCTCATCGTCAGGTAGGGGTGCTCCCAGTCTCCGAAGATACCCAGCCTCTTGAATTCTCGACGTTGAATCGGAATGAAACCCGCTGCATACTCCCTGCACCTCTTCCTTATCTCGAGCCGGGATGGAGCTGCATCAGAATCACTCATCTGCGAAGTGACCTTGTGTTCTATTGGCATGCCGTGGCAGTCCCAGCCTGGAACGTAAGGTGAATCGAATCCCATCATGGTATGTGATTTGATGATGAAATCCTTGAGGATCTTGTTCAGGGCCGTACCGAGGTGGACGTTTCCATTTGCGTACGGTGGTCCGTCGTGGAGTATGAACAGAGGCATCCCCCTGCGGGCTTCCCGTATCCTGGAGTACAGGTTTCCTTCTTCCCACTCGAGGAGCAGTTCCGGCTCCCTGTTAATCAGGTTACCTTTCATCGAGAAAGCGGTTCTTGGCAATCTTATCGTGTCCTTGTAATTCACTACTCCTCACCTCCTCCATTACGCTCGGAGAGCATATCAGTACACTCCCGGATCGCTTGTGCCAGTACTTCCAGGGGTGGTATTTCCGGTATTGCCCCTTCCCAGTCATGGCATCTTACGAGGAGAGTAACACTCCCCCCGCCGTGACCTGCAACGATAGCTTCGTCTACCCCGCTCGAGACCAGTGCAGACACACCGGTGAAACGCAGCTCGGCTGGTGTCGCAGCCTTCCAGTCAGGCACTCTGCAGACCACGCCGCGCTCCCAGCAACCATCCGGAGCCGCGTAGAGACCTTCCAGTGAAGTGAACCTGGGACCGAGATCGTCCCTGTTCCTTCCCGCAAGGGGGCCGTCTCCGAACAGACTGATGTGATCCGTGGCCACTAGCCAGCATACGTGATCAGCAGCACCATCCGTACCGAAGAGGAAATTCCTTTCCCCGCCGGAGAGGGCGTTCCTGACGGCTTCACATGCGTTCTGACCTGCTTCCCGGAGCAGGACGTCGACACCCCCGTGTGGATCACATCTCCACATGGAGGGCAGTACTGCGAACATTCTGATCCTCCGATGCCCGTTTCGTTTCGGGAAGAGCGATATATGTGCAAGGGCGGGAATCAGGGCAAGTTCGAACCGGGCTCTTTCGACAGCTCGTCGATTCTCTCCCTGGCTTTCTCGAGCTTTCTGGCTTTCAGGATTCCGCGGTACAGATAGAGCGCCCTGCTGCGATAGTCGTTGTCTCCCGAGATACTGAAGTGGTGGTAGCATGCGCTTGCCTCCTGTTCGGGAGTCGAAGCTTTTTCGAGCAGCTCTTCGATAGCCAGAATCGATTCCGCTTTCCTCTCTGGAGCCATGATGACCGCCATGTAAACCCTTGCCATGAATTCGATCCCGGGCTGCTCATATCTGATTGAGGCGGAAAGAGCATCCTCGAAAGTTCTGTACGATGCCCTCGATTGCTTCATATCGAAAAGAATTATTGCTTTGTTGACAAGTCTGTTCGGCAGTTTTCTCCACTCAGATATTTCTGTTGTCTTTTCCAGAGACAGGTTGATCGTCTCGAGAGCCTGTTCGTACTCCTTCAATCCATGAAGGCATGTTGACTTGATCATGAGCGCAGACGCTTCGCCAGATGGAAATTCAATCTCCTTCGAGAGATCTCCAAGTGTCTCAGAGCAGTCGATTGCGCTCTCGTACTTGCCCATCTCGGAGAACAGCCTGCCAATGTTCGAGTACGCGATTGCCACGTTCCTGTGATTCTTCATAAGGGTCGAGATATCGATGACGGTCATGAAGCAGTCTATGGCTTGCATATGATCGCCAATCATCCTGTAAGCCACTCCCATATTACAGGTTGCTGTTACGATTCCATGCATGGAGTTCTTTCTCTCCGAAGCACTGAGATATGCTTTGAAGCACTCGAGAGCACCTTCGAAATCGGACTTGTCTGCGAGAATCGCACCCATTGAATTCGATGCAATTCCGATTGCGTTCGCGTCACCGATCTCTTCCGCAACCTCGACGAGCCTGTGATAGTACCGGAGAGCCTCTTCGATCTCACCCGCACTTCTGCAGAGGTTGAGCATGTTGAGGAGGGCTGAAGCCTCCCTCCTGCGCAGTCCGTGTTTCTCGGCAAGTACTATCTCCTCACCGAAGCATTCCCGGCTGGCCGTTGAATAGCCCATCTGGAGTTTGAGAGAGCCGAGAGCACCCAGGACAGAACAGAGAGTAACCGGTGAATCCAGTGCCCTTGCACGATCTCCACATTCTTCCAGCAATATCAGTGCCTTTGCGTTTCTGCCAGTGTGCCTCAGGATTCGGCCGAGTACGACCAGGGAAGTGATCTCGCCCTCTGCATCCGATATCTTTTCGAAAAGACACAGCACACTTCGGATGACCTCCTCCGCTTCTTCGAAGGCTCCTTTTCTGCAGAGGATATCGCCAAGAAGGCATTGAGCGGTCGCGAACAGAGATTTATCCTCCCGGAGTGCTGCCCCGGATAGGAACTCGATGCAGCCCCTCAGAACATCGATTCCCTCCTGCCACCTTCCCTCACTCTCCATCACTTTTGCGAGTTCAACCTCAATTAAGCACCTTTTCTTGCCGGATAGTAAATTTCTCAGCCTGAGATAGAGACTTATGGCTTCCGCATTCCTGTAATTGTCTACGGCTGTCCTCCCGGCCTCCGAAAGGTAGAAGGCTGCCTTTCCGAGTTCCGCTGCCAGCTCGAAATGCCTGGCCAGTTCGGTGAAGTTGTCATGTCTGCCACCGTGAAGCCGCTCGATAGCCAATCCCGCATTTCCGTGGATATGCCGTATTCTATGCTCGAGCTGATTTGAGTAGATCTGATCACGGAAGAGAACGTGACTGAACGAGAACCTGCAATTCCCGATCGGAACCCAGATCCTCATTCTGGTACCCTCGAGGAGAAGCCTCCCCAGATCGCAATCGGGCAGCAGCAGCTGGAGAATATCCGTGCTGAACTCACGGCCCAGCACCGATGCGGTTTCTGCTACGGTTCTCAAATCGGGGGTCTGCATCTCGATCCTTGCCGAGAACAGCTCTTCGAGGCTTCTGGGCATCTCCTCCGGAAGATCGTCGAACTCGCATGAGGAATCGAAGCTTTTACGGCAACGTTTATCGAGGATGTATCCTGCAATCTGCTCGATGAATAACGGTGTGCCACCGGCGATATCCCAGATCGCGTGTGTCAGCTCTCGAGAAGGAACGATACCCGTCAGGTCACGGAAGAATGTGGGAATTGACTCCCTTGCAAGACCCTCCAGGTCGATCCTCTTCGCATCAGCACACCATGAAAAGACATCCAGACGCCTGCATCCCTCGTCCTCCGGTCTTCCGGTCACAACGATTGCCAGTGCCGCAGACCTTGCACTGCGGAGCAGGTCGGCGACACAGCCGAGATCCTCGTCCGAGAACCATTGGATGTTGTCCAGCACAACCACCGCAGGTCTTAGAAGAGCAAGCCCGGAGAAGAAGCTGTAGATCGCAAGATGTATGTTCTCAGCTCTGGATTGCGGATCGAGTTCGCTGAAAAGGGTTCCATCGACACTCAGATCAAGCATCGCCCTGATGGCAGATCGATGCTGTCTGAGGGAACGGCAGATTCTTCCCTTTCCGGATTCCTCCTCGATTACGGAGACGTTGAGAAAAAGACCGTCCCAGATCGTCTCGAAGACGTCCTCGTTTCTAGCCTGATCGAGGCCGCGGTCCTGGCAGAAGAAATCTCCGAGAAAGGAATGGAATGGATGCGATCGCTCCCTGAGGACTTCGTCCGCGGCAACGGTAACCCAGTTGAGATCATCCCGAATAACAGAGATTTCGTGAACAAGCCTCGATTTGCCTACACCTGCCCCGGCCCAGATGCAGAGAACGCCTGGAGATCTGTCAGTGCAGAGAGGAGCGAGAAAACGATCCAGGTACTCCATCTCCTCCTGCCGGCCCACCATTGCTCCCCTGTAGCATTTCGAGGTGAGTGTCCTGCGGACTTCCCACAGATCGCATCCCTGAAGCATCGTCATCCGGAAGGGAATGAGCATAGCACTTACCTCGGATTGCCATCCCTTATCGCTGTCGGTGAGCAGAACTCCCTCGGAGACAGCCGCCAGTCTGCAAGAATCGGTCACGGGGCATCCGAATACGGAAGTGTGAACGGGTTCGAAACAATCCTGCTCGATCATGAGAACCGTTCCGGTTGAGAGACCGGCTCCTGATATGCATGGTATTCCACGCAATACGGACTGAGCATACCTAAGGGCACTCCTGGAATACGGATTTCCCCCGGTCTTGAACGCAACCGAGACTACATCCGGGGAATCGGAAGCAGAACATACGGAACCGGCAAAGAGCTCTGCTTCACGCTGCAGCATCATGACGGCCGAATCGACCTCTCCGGCCACGTCTCCGCTCAGAGAAAGAGTTACAACGGTTGCATGCGCGATGGACATGAAAGGACTGTTTTCCAGTAACCGCTCTGAAGGCGGCAATCCATCCGAACGGTCTCGAGGAATGCTGCCATCTTCGAGAGGTGAGATCAGCCAGCCGCGGATAAGATCGACCAGCCTGTGGTCTGCGCCGTAAGAAGTGATGTAACGAAGCAATCGAGCGAATGGAACTCCGTCGGAAAACCTGCCGCCAAACCCGGAAACTACTTCGATGACTGCTCCGGGGAAGGGAGAATGTCCGGGCTTCCTTCCCAGGGCTGGAGCGAGTAAGAGCACCACAGCGGCCTGAAGAATTCTGTCACGGATGGCAGGTATTCCAAGGAATCTGAACCTTCCTTCACCGACCGGGATGGTCAGAAGGAGTACAGGCGATGGTCTGTACACTCCTGTCTCCACATCACGGGCCAGCTCATCTATCCACAGATCTCTCCCGTACGAATCGATGTTCTCGAAGGTCTGGCCGTCAAATCCTGCAAGATGAAAGTCTGTTCGGCATAGAGAGTACGCATACGACAGCACATCAGTTCGATGGATTAAATCGTACAGGCTTTCGAGGCGTCTGTTTTCCAATCCATTTTCGAGCAATTCACCAATCAATTCACAAATAGTATCGGGAATCGACCGACTCAAGCCTGCCTCCACTCGTGATCTGCTATGAAAATGCCTTAACAGACGTGATAATGCTGTTTTTCAGGACATTTGTCAGCCCGTACATGCTCCTTGACAGAACTCCGATTGTGCATGTATTAGTGATTTGTTAGTACCATATAATGAACGGAGGAGTGTGATGGCAAGGTATACATTGAATAATAACTTGACTCCCGCAATATGCGAGGTCTACATTAACGCTGAATCCAGCTGGGATTCGAGTAATAATCTACTCTCATCCGGCGAGACGATTTCAAACGGATCAAGCAGAATGTTCGAAGTAACCGATGGAACGTACGATGTCCTGTTCAAGCTCACGAATGGTGACAGGTACCGCAAACCGAACGTTGCCATATTCGGGGACATCGATGAAAACACTGATGAGTACGACCTCATAGACGACGATTTGGACTGAGCCTGCCTTCCTGGCTTACAGCCTGAACCGCCCTGGCTCTATTCCAGAGTTCGGGGCGGTTCCCGCATCAGTCACTCTTATACCATCCTGGAATCCTGGATGGTCCTTCAATGCTCAGCAGTTTCCACCGGCCCGCTGCACCGGAAATGATCCTGACACAGCTCTTCGCAGTACCGAATTCGCTTGCCAGAAGAGAGATCAGCTCAAGGTTGGCTTTCCCGTCGACAGGCTGTGATTTCAGTCTGATCCTGAACGTACCGTCTGGGAGGCATTCTTCTATGCATGTCCTTTGAATTCCAGGTATCACCTTGACTGAAATCTTTATACGGTTGTTGCTCGGCATGGAGCGGCGTGCCAGGATTACTCCTCCAGGGGTTTCGCTTCGTCTATCAGCATTATTGGTATGCTGTCCCTGACTTCGTAGACGAGCTTGCATGCCCCACAGACAAGAACTTCGTCCGGAGAAGTCCTGTAGTCCAGCTCACCCTTGCACTTAGGACATGCCAGTATCTCGAGAAGTCTGTCGTCAAGCATGTCACCCCCCTTTCCTAGATAACGAACCTGCCATTCTCGATGATCGGCTCCTCCCGACCCGAATGATCCATGCCTGATACGGACACTTCCTCGGATCCTATCATGAAGTCGATATGCACCAGCGAAACGTTACATCCCACTGCTTTCAGCTCTTGCTTCTGCATGCCCGTACCGCCTTCGATACAGTCCTTATAGCCGTTTCCGAGGGCTATGTGACAGGCTGCGTTCTCATCGAGCAGAATGTTGTGGAATACGCGTCCGCTGCGGTAAACTGGAGAATCCGTCCCGACTAGGGCAATCTCTCCCGCGTAGCGGGCGCTGTCCTCGATCTCGAGAAATTTATCCAGTACATCGGCATTCTTTCTCGCACCGGATTCGACGACTGCTCCGTTCTCGAAACGGAACCATGCACCCTCCACCTGTGTCCCGAGAACGGTTACTGGTCTGGTGCATCGAACCGTTCCGAACGTACCCGATCTGTCGGGAGTACTGAAAATCTCCTCCGTCGGAATGTTCGGAAAGAACCTGGTGCCTGCACGGTTGAGGCAGCTTCCGCCGACCCATATCCTGTCAGGTTTCAGACGTACATTCAGGTCCGTTCCGGGTCCTGTCAGGTGAATCCGCTCATACTTCTTCCCGTTCAGGCAGGCTGCCCGTCTCTTCAGCTCCCCGTCGTGCTCAGTCCATGCCACGGCAGGATCGTCGTGATCCAGTCTCAGAATCGGGGTGAGAATATCCCAGATGCGCTTCTCCCAGTCCGGGTGATCTTCACCAAGCACCTTTCGAGCCCACAGAACGGTAGGCCAGAGACAGACATTCCAGGCAATCCTGTTGGAGGAAATGCCGTCCGAGAACGCTTCGCGAGACTGGGCCATGGCTTTTCTCAGAATCCCTACTCTCTCTGCATCTGATCCCTCCAGGATATCCGGGTCTTCCGATCCCCTGAGAGCGATTGCAGCCCAGTTCTGTTCGAGGAGAGTCTCATACGTGCCGGGAAGCCAGGAAGGCACGTACTCCAGACAAGATTCATCGAGTGTGGAATCCAGCCGTATTCTCTCGAGCGGTGCATCAACGTACACAACCTCCACGAAGGATGCCCCGGCCGCGTATGCTTCTTTCGCAAGAGTTCTTGCAAAGCCGCTGTTGACTACTTCCGTAGAGATTCTGACCGGCTGGTTCTTCTGGACGTTTACCGCAGAACGAACGATCACTCCGGCGTAGCTGCGTTCGATGTCACAGGTCATCGCCACACCGCTTACAGGAGGCCCAGGAAATCGACCGCGAGAGCCCTGTAAGTTGCTCCGCCCGACTCCAGGAGGTCTTTGAACTGGATCGATATCCTGACCTGCCCGAAACTTTCCCAGTACACCTCGGCGTTGATGAAGCCGCCGCCGTTGTCGAACCTTACCGAATCGGCTTCGTTGGTTGCGAGATCGTAATCGGCAGCCAGACCGAAACCTGCGGGAAGTGATTTATCGATCCCGAACCAGCATCCCGCATGATCCGGTTCTTCGAAGGAGATGCTTATTCCGGCATGAAAGCCCATGTCACCGCCGGGAGCCCTGAAATTCTTGCTTGCCGCAACGTAGAATCCTCGTGAGATCCTGGTGTAGGTTCCCTCCTCTCTGACCGCTTCGTCTTCGTTGTTAAAACCTGCGGCCAGTGCCGGGAAAGTAGATGTCTCATCCAGAAACCGGAATCGAGCCTTGAAGAACACCTTGTCAAACCACTCGGGACTGCTCAGACCTATGACATTCCAGCCGCCGAAGCCGAGCCCCACCATGAACCCGCGCACGATGCCGGTCGATATTGAGAACTTGAGGCCGTTGGACGGAAAAGTCGAAAGAGATACGTGGTAAGTACGCGGTGCAATGATACCTGCCGTTGGCTCGCGCACGATCCTCATGAGCTCTCCTGCAGAGGCAGTCGAAACGAGAAGAGCAATCACTGAAAGGATTCTACAGGTTATCATACCACCGCTCCACTTCCTCTGATCAGGCCCACTGCTTCCCGTCCCAGTAAACTCCTGAGTTCGCGCAACAGTTCATCGTCCGGTGATATCCTGATACTCCTTGAAGCTGCAATAACGTTCCAGCCCGAAGGGTGTACTATCTTCACCATAACCGGCCCATTACCCGGGCTGCCTTTCAGTAATTCTACTACATTGCCGATCATGTCGAAATCGATGCTGTCGGAATCAATCTGCAGCAAGAAACCTGCATTGAAGTCTGCTCTGGTCCTGCTCAACCTGTATACATGGGTTGCACTGAGTTTCCGTTCACCCTTCCTGTCCGTAATCTCGCAATCGACAAGCACCATCGACCCGGGTTCGAGAAGAACGTGTGATCTCTCCAGCACATCGTTGAATACAACGACTTCAGAGCTGTCTCCATCAGCATTCTCGATACAGGCGAAAGCCATATCTCCTCGCCTGGTCCTTATCGTCTTCAGGGTGTTCACCCTTCCTCCAATCGAGACATGCCTGTTCCCGTTGTTCAAAGCGTTATCGATCGAAGAAGTAGTGAATGCGGAGAGTTCTTCCGCGAATCTATCCAGAGGATGACCGGTAAGAAAGAAACCCAGGAGATCGAGTTCCCTTTCGAGTTTATCTTCCACCGTGAGATCGGGGCAATCGGGAAGCACGGATGGAAGCGGTTTCGATCCGTTCCCTGCACTGAAGAGAGACATCTGACCTGCAGCCTTCAGCCGTCTGATCCTGGCCCCGTACTCCAGGGCCTTTTCCACGGAAGCGAAGAGCTGTGCTCTGCTGCCCTCGAGATCGTCCGCAGCGCCTGACAGTATCAGGGACTCGAGGACCTTTCTGTTGAGCCTGCCGTTCTCCATTCTGGAGCAGAGGTCGAATATGTTCAGAAATGGACCGTCCACTCTCGCATCGATGATTGCATCAGACGGCCCGACTCCCATGTTCTTGATGGCCGAGAGCGCATAGACTATTCGTCCGCTTTCATCGATATCGAATGTGGTGTTACTGCTGTTGACCGAGGGAGGCAGAACCTTCACTCCGATTCTCCTGCATTCTTCTACGAGTACCGAGAGTTTATCGATGTTTCCGATCTCACTCGACATCGAGGCGGCCATGAGCTCGGCCGGGTAGTGAGTCTTCAGCCAGGCGGTTCGATAGGAGAGGATCGAATAGCAGAGTGCATGTGATTTGTTGAACCCATACCCCGCAAACTTCTCTATGTGTGCAAAAACCTCATTGGCCGTACCCTTGTCCACACCCCGTGAGACGGCTCCGTCCACGAACGCTTTTCTGGTCCTGCTCATGACTTCGGGATCCTTGCGTGACATCGCCCTGCGAAGTATGTCGGCTTCTGCCATGGACATTCCCGCCAGCTCGTTCGCAATCCTCATCACCTGCTCCTGGTAGATGATCACTCCGTACGTGTCTTGCAGGATTGTCTGCAGAGCCGGATGAAGGTAGTTCACCCGGTCCAAAGGATCGTTACGCTCTGCTCTGCGCTTGTTCTCCGCGTAGAGATCGATCTTCTGCATCGAACCGGGGCGGAAGATGGCCACCGCAGCCGTGACATCATCGAACCTGTCTATGCCGATCTTTCTGAGCACTTCCCTCATGCCGGAACTCTCGAGCTGGAAAACGGCCGTGGTCTCTCCCCTGCTGAGGAGCCCCAGTGTATCTGGATCATCGAAGGGGATTTTCGAAATATCGAAAGAGGGATCCCTTCTCTTAACCATTTCAATGGAATGATGTATCACGGTGACGGTTCGAAGTCCGAGAACATCCAGTTTCAGAAGGCCGACCTTCTCGGCGGATTTCTTCTCGTACTGTGTTGTCACGCCCTTGTCCCTCGATCTGTGCAAGGGCACGTAGTCCTTCAGATCACCCGGAGCGATCACCACGCCTGCAGCGTGGACACCGGAGTGTCTCACGATGCTTCCAAGCTTTCCAGCATGCTCGAGAACGTTACGGATACGCTCGTCTCTCTTTGCCAGGTTAGACAATTCGGGTACGTCAGATACGACCTTCTTCAGAGGTGCGTCGGGGTCCGGTGCGGATGCAACCAGTTTCGCAAGTCTGTCTCCCTCGTCATAGGACAGACCTGTTACTCTTGCGACATCTCTGACGGCGGAGCGG
>CBDUZS010000002.1:0-73828 GCA_965371785.1 uncultured bacterium | reverse complement strand
AGACGAGTCGTGCTGTTGAGGTAGACTCCTTTGCTTGATCTAATTTCCCACCAGTAAGAAAAGTTCGAAAAGTGTCAACTACGGGGTACCAGATCCTCATTCAGGAATTCGATTCCCACCACTGAGAAAAGTACGAAGATTGTCAACCAGGGTGAACCACATGTGACTCAGGGGCGTTCAGCAACTTACATAGTTGAATGCCTTAGAACTTAGGCTCTACACCATAAACAGGGGCACCTGTCCCGATCAGGCACGTCTCATGTCATCTTGCACTTTATCTAGTCACAGCTTCAATTCCGGCACACTCCAGTAGGGATGATCAGAAATATCGTAAACTTAGACACCTGGAGTACTAAGATATTTAACGTCTTTGATTAGTCTGCAACATTCCAGAGCGGATGCTATAGGTGAATGCGAATACGATCAGAAACAGCGGCAAGTAAGAAGGTATAGATGCGATAACCGAAGTAATTCCACCGAAGCTCTGATAATCCTCAATTTTCAACTTGTCCAATGGTAGTATACAGAGCACGTAGAGGATCCAGAACCTGAGTCCTTTACCTTGCATAGACAATGTATACCACAGAGGGACAATCAGAAGAATGTAGGAGTAGGACCTGAGTTGAGGCATAATCAGAGCATATGCCAGACAGTAGAGCGTGATGAGACCGATGGTGCTGCCAGAGAATCTGGATCTGATCATTGTCACAGAAGTAAACCCGACTACTATCAATGTAGCCGCAACATAAGCAAACATGTACACATCACCGGTAACGCCAAAAGCAGAGAACCAGTCTTTAAGCAGAGCTATCGAAGAAGGATTGGTCAGACCCGACTCACTGATGGTTCTCGCATTGTTCAGGAATCCGTGGAAAAGCCCTGGCCAGAACAGATACATGCCTGCATTCACAAACACGAAAATAGCAATACCTGAGAAAAGCAGTCTGCGACTTTGTTTGGATTTGGAGGTGAGAAGCAGTCCGAGGAAGAGAATCGGGAAAACCTTGAACAGCGAAGCGACAACGATGATGACGGTGAAGAGATTGAATCTCTTTCTCAGGAAACAAGCCAGAGCAAACCAGACCAGGAGTTGTTCGAAGACAGCGATGTTGCCAACCCTGAAATCGATGTAGATGGTCCTGTTGAACGCAAAGACGATGAAGAACCAAAAAAGTGGTCCGAATCGTTTGTCAGGGACGAACCACTTTATCCAAGTCGTTATCAGCAAAGCAAGACAGGCAACCTTCAGGAAGATGAATACCCAGACCGCTACACTGTATGGAAGGATTGTCAGAGGAGCAAACAACAATAGTGTGATAGGCGGGTAGACATACTCAAGCTCCATCGAGTTATCCGCAGCCTCTGACCACTGGGTGCTGTCATATGGGTTCGAACCGTCGAGAAAAGCCTCAGAGGCATGGTAGTAGACCCTTAGATCCCACTGGTTCCGTCTGCTGTTCGATGCAAACCTGATTATCTGGACAATGGAGACCAGCATAATCAACCACGCGAGTAACAGCTTCCAGTTGCGTGGTAGAATACTAGAATTCATGCATTACTTTCCTCAGGAATCAGAACGGCTGTAACAATTCAATGTGGTCTGAGATACCGTTTTCATACTCCCCATAAGAATATATGCTAAGGACAAGAGTTTATAACAGCATTCGGAATCATTACCTACTGACTGCTATCTTATCGTTCTGGAAGCCTGTGGAGAGAGAGCAGTCATGCGAGCGGTGCTGCTTCGGTAGATTCTCGAATCCCACCAGTGAGAAAAGTTCGAAAAGTGTCAACTACGGGGTACCAGATTCGCTGCAAAATCAGGATGAAACCGTCCTTGACGAGAGCACGTTAACTCAACACAATTGTATAAGATAGCGATGGGAGGTGAATAATCATGAAGTCGTCTCTTGTCAGTCTAGCTGTCCTTACGTCGCTCATTCTTGCCGACTCATCGATGGAAGGCCATTTCGTTGGCACCCCGAATCCCTTACCAAGCACCGATGACATTATCGATTCGAATGCATACGATCCCGAGCATCAGTACAGCACTGCGTTTGCCATCTTCACAGACTACTGGGTGGCAGACGACTTCACACCTTCTAATGATTATTACATTGAGATCCTCACGTTCTGGACTCTCAGCACTGGTACAATGCCAACCGCAGTGGACGCCTACTTCTGGGCAGATTCGTCTCCTGGTCCTGGCACCGAACTATGGAATGGAACCTCAAGCGGCACCAACCTCACACACACGGACATCGGTGTGACATTTGCCGGATACACAATTTACATGACGGTTGCCAATCTTCCCAACACCGATTACTTCATAACTACAGCCGGTGAAACCTACTGGACGACCATCCAGCGTACCGATGGAACCAACTTCTACTGCATCCTTGACGATGAAGTCAGAGACACTGAGTGCTACAGGGACATAGGCAGTGGTTGGGCACCAGGTTCAACCACGGGATACGAACCTACCGACATGTTCCGCATTATATCGAATTCGTGGTATCCTGCTCTTGAACGCAATACCTGGGGTGCAATCAAAGCTCAGCTGTAATCAAACCTCTGTTGAATGAATCCAAGACGCATTCACTGCTTGGTGCTAGATCTTCATTCCCGAACGCAATTCCCGTCAATGAGAAAAGCTAGAAAAGTGTCGGCTTGGAAGGAAGAGGTGAGCAGGTGGGTTTCACTTCTCCACCACGTAGCCTGCAATGTAGCCCGCAATCAGATCCACCGTTGCCATGATGCCTTCGATGTGGGTTCTCTCCATCGCGTGAGAAGAGTCGATTCCCGGACCTACGAGTGCATGCCTTGCATCCAGACCCGATTTGAGGGCTGCTGCCGCGTCTGAGTTGTAGAATGGGAACGTATCGACCGCAAAGGGTATTCCATTCGCTTCGGCAATACCGATAAGCTGTTTTGTGAGCTGGTAGTTGAATGGGCCTGAACTGTCAGCCGCACATATGGTTACTTTTCGCTCGGATGACTCCCTGCCCTTTCCGGCAACACCCATGTCCACCACTATCATGTCCGTGACGTCTCCCGGATCGAATCCTGCCCCGCCATGTCCGACCTCTTCGTGTACGGTGAAGACGAAATGCACCGTTCTCGGTGGCTCTTGCCCGGCCAGCTTCGAGGCGACCCCCAGGAGAATCGCGACACCGGCCTTGTCATCGAGGTGCCGTGACTTGATGAACCCGGAGTTCGTCCTGACCGGCCTTGGATCGAAGTGAACGAAATTGCCGACCGAAATCCCGAGTTTCTCCACATCCTCCCTCGAGGAGACCGTCTCGTCGAGCCTGATGTACATGTCTTCCTGTTTTCTTCTGACCGATGCCTTCTCTCTCCCGTAGGCGTGAACGGAGGTCTCGCTGAAGAGAATTGTCCCGCTGTAATTGTGATCATCGTACGTTTCGATCGTGCAGTACTCGCCCTCGACACTGTTCATGGTGTATCCGCCGATCATCCTGAAGCTTAGCAGGCCGTCTTCGGAGATCGAGCTGATCATTGCGCCAAGTGTATCGAGGTGTGCGACCAGCATGAGAGCCTCACTCGAAGTTCCGTTCAGGGTTGCGATGAGTGAGCCCTTGTTCGTTTGCCTGATGCCAATACCGAGATCCTTTATCTTTTCCCGGACAAGGGATGTTGCCAGTTCCGTGTTCCCCGAAACGCTCCTCGTACACAGAAGCTGCATGAGTACTTCAACGATATCGATTGTCATGAATACGATCCTTTCGCTCTTGGCGGAAAGTATAGCGCATTCGAGCATAATCTCATACATGCAGGCTTCGGGGAATTTCGTCATATTCCCCGTGCCATGAAACGACAAACGCGGAGAAAACTCTCGAACCTGACGCTCACGATACCTTTCCTGCTTCCCATAGTAGTTCTAGGTATATGGCTGGTTACGCAGAGCCTCGGGCAGATGAACGAACCCCAGCAGATAGTTGCATCAATCGATGTAACCGGGGCTGGTATTACCTATCTCTCGACCATCATGCCCGATGGAAGCGAGGCGATCTGGACCTGCACGTCCGGTACTTTTCTGGAAACCGGCGACTCGAGGGCAGCGGGGAGAAACGTAACCTGGCAGTCGGACCCGGGATTCGAGGATTCGGTTACCGTTATCGTGACTTCTCCGACCTCTGCCGACTCCATCACCTTCCTTCCGGTCATAAAGGAGCTCGAACCGATGCTCAGCCTGTCTGCCGCTTACCATCTCGCAATACTCGAGCGCTCCCGCGATATTTCGCTTCCACCCGGCAGATTCACTGCAATCGCTACCGCAGACAACCTTTCCGGCTACGACGGTCTGACCGTCATCATAGTCAGACATCCGGGCGGAAAGAGGGATGCCTGGGCGGTATTCCCCGGAGATACTCTTCACCTCGAGCTTCCGCTGGGAGCTGAAATCGAGGCCGTCTGCCTGGACAGGCTCGAGGACGCACTGGACAACAGCGGAGGAGTAATCGTGAGGTTCAACGTCGATGAGAGCATGAATCCGGACAGCCTGAACGGTTCTACCTGAACCTCCTCAGGAACCCCTTCCTCCACTTCATCGCCCATAAGACCAGCAGAAGAAGCAGCCAGAGTGCTGTCCAGAGGAAACCATCGGTTTGCAGCGGTTCAAAACAGAAGAGCTTCAGGAGCCCGAGCCATAGCCAGACATTCCACTCTAGCAGTACGGCAGCACCAACTGCGACAACTGGCAGAAGCGAAACGACACCCAGCAGCATCGTCACGAGCATGAACGGCAGGGAGAGGGTCGTTGCAGCGGGAGCCTGAGGGCAAATACCACCGAAAATGCTCGATACGAGCGGTGCCATTGTAAAGGTCACGACGATTCCCGCGTGGAGCGGCGTGAGGAGGATCCCCTTGCGGCCCGGGAATCTCGTGGCGAACAGAATGAGAGCAAGCACGGCTCCGAACGAGAGCTGGGCTCCCCTGTCCTCCATGATTCCGGGAACGGCAACGATCATCAGCAGAGCCGCAACGCACCAGATACTGAGGAAGTCTACCCTGCTGCCGTAGCGCAGGGACAGGAACATGACCGCACCTGCCATCAGCGCGGCTCTGACGGTAGAAGCCCGGGAGCCGGTAATAACCGTGAAAAGAACCAGACAAGCTGCAACGAGTAATGCCATTCGAGCTGTCCTGCCTGCAGCCCTCCTTAGGATCATGTACAGGAGTGCGGCGACGAGCCCGACGTGCAGCCCGGATACGGCAAGAAGGTGTGATGTGCCGGATCGCCGGAATACGTTCCTGAAGCCCTGCGTTATCCTGGACCTGTCTCCCACCAGTAAGGCAAGTACTGCAGACAGGGCTTCACGTGAACGGATCCGTTTCTGCCACCTGCTGCAGAGCAGGTCGCGCAGGCGCATAACCGGTGACGTGGATGGCTTCACTGTGAATGAATAGACCTCGATGAACCTGCCGGACCTGCAACCGAGAGCGGTTACGGAATCCGAGATCGCGCTCTCGCGGGAAAGGCTCCTAGAGGATGCCCAGAACCTCCCGGCTTCGGTATCGAGCATTACACCGGTGCTCGTTACGGAGCTGACTCTGCCATGCCAGATGCCTCCTGCGAATGCGGCCTCTCCGGGTAGCGATGCGTTGCTGGACAGGGCCATTCCCCACAACGGCGCCGACAGCAGCATCAGGACGGTTGCGGGAGACCTTCGGGAACTGAATGTTCCCGTTACGATTGTGCAGACTGACAGTGTCAGTGCACAGATGTAAGATATGCGCACTGGCAGGGTGTAGTACGATACCAGAAAGAGAAAAACGGAGATGATCACACAGGTCCGGAGTTTCATTACATCATTGTACTCCCCTTCCATCCATTCTTCAAGCGGTATGCCCCTGTTCATCCTGGACAATTTCAGGAGCGCCTTCAACGTCGGTTCGGTGTTCAGAACGGCGGAAGCCATCTCCCCTTCGGCAGTATTCCTTACCGGGACAACGGCACATCCCGAGAATAGAAAATTATCCAGAACGGCTCGCGGTACTTCTGCAGTCGTGCCATGGCGCTACTTCCCCACTCCCGAAGAAGCCGTTGAATGGGCACGGGAGACGGGCAGGCAGATCGTAGTGCTCGAGAACGAAGGTTCTGATTCGGTACCGTTGGACGGCGCTGATTTTTCCCTGTCATCGGCTTTTGTCCTGGGAAACGAGGCCATGGGTGTTTCGCAGGAGGTAATGGACGGTGCTGATCTTCGGGTGTTCCTTCCCCAGTCCGGAAGAAGGAAATGCATAAACGTATCCAGCATGGCAGCAATCCTCGGGTGGGAAATTACTAGAAAACGGCTGGCATTCCTGCGTTGACTCAGTTATCTTCGGGTAAAATAACCGCTGAAAAAGATGGTTTGCAGTTTATCAATCGGAAACAAGGGAGTTATATGCGTAAGGGAACGGCAATGACGGTTCTCCTGTTCTTACTCGCATCAACCGCCTTTGCTCTTTACTGGATTTACCAGGTCGACACCGCGAAATGCACCGGGTGCGGAAACTGTCTCTACTGCTGCCCTCAGAATGCCATATCGATGGTTGGACCGGATGCCTACATCGATCCCGAGCTTTGTGATGGATGTGGAATCTGTGTCAATTACTGCCCCTGGAACGCCATCTACAGGGTCTGGTGGACAGGTATCGAGGAAATTCACAGTGCGCCGCGGATCGATGTATCCCCGAATCCCTTCACGGGTCTTCTCAGTGTAAGCGGTCTAACAGGGAACCAGACCGTTTCGGTGTTCGACGCGACCGGACGGCTGGTTCATTCTTCCACTTCCTCTGATTCCGATCTCCTGCTCGATCTGTCCTCCTCCAGAACGGGGCTGTACATCCTCATGGTCGACGGAACGGTTCTCCGGTCGATTTCCCTTGTCCGCTGACATGGCTGAAATACCGCTTGAAGGTACCCGGAGATCGTCATGAGGCTAAGAAAAAAGAAGGTAAGCCACACCGCTGCTGAAACCGTCGAGATATCCAGGCTCACAGAGCTCAATCAATACTACGAGATGATACTCGATTCACTCCACGAGGGCATTGCCGTGATAGACGCCGACGACGTTATCACCTATGCAAACAAAGCTCTTGCAGATCTCCTGGAAGTCTATTCAACCGAATTCCTCAGGGGGAAGAGCCTTCATGATTACATCTCTCCCGAGGAAGAGGACAAGGTTTCCTCGCAGACGGCTCTCAGGAAGAGCGGAATCGCTTCATCGTACGAACTCTGGATGGTTACCGCAAGGAACCGGAGAAAGTGCATTCTCGCGCTGGTTACCCCCCGTTTCGACAACGAACGAAAATTCGTGGGCGCCATAACCGCTCTTATCGATATCAGTGACAGACGCATTGCCGAGGACAGGGCGAAACATCTGAACAGCGTCCTTATTGCAGTCAGAAAGGTCAACCAGCTTATCACGAAGGTAAAGGACCCCCTCAGCCTGATACAGGGCATCTGTGATACTCTCATCGTCAACCGTGGATACACTTCGGCATGGATAGCTCTGATCAACGATTCGGGACAGTACGACAAGTTTGCGGAATCCGGTATCGGTGAGTCCTTTGCCGAACTCGAGGATAACTTCCGGAACGGGACCCTGAACGAGTGCGGGCTGCTCGCCATGGAGCAAAAGGGGCCTGTTGTCATTCTCGATCCGTCTTCCTCGTGCAAGAATTGTCCCCTTCTCGGGAAGGACAAGGGCAACAGGACCCTCACCGCAAGGCTCGAGAGCAACGACATCGTCTACGGCCTGATCTCGGTTGGTATCCTCTCCGATCTTGCCGACAGCAAGGATGAGCGCAGCATTTTCGAAGAAGTTGCAGACGATGTGGCATTCTCACTGGGCAATCTCAGACTCGAAGCAAAACATGAAGAGTTCATCGAGACTCTGAAGACCTCCAAGGAAGAAACCGACGTAGCGAATCTGAAGCTGGAAAAAGCACTGAATCTGGCGGAAAAGAAAGCTCTGGAAGCCGAGAAGGCAAGCCATGCGAAGAGTGAGTTCCTGGCGAACATGAGCCATGAGATACGAACACCCCTGAACGGTGTTATCGGAATGACGGGACTCCTGATGGATACGAACCTGTCTCCCGAACAGCGAGAGTTCGCGGAGACCATCCGTCACAGCGGAGAGGCTCTGCTTGCCATAATCAATGACATTCTCGATTTCTCGAAGATCGAAGCTGGAAAACTGGAACTGGAGATAATCGATTTCGATCTCAGGATAATGCTCGACGAATTCGTCGATCAGATGGCTTTCAGAGCCCAGCAGAAGGATGTCGAGTTCATAAGCATGGTCGACCCCTCGGTTCCCTCTTTTGTCTGTGGCGACCCCGGCAGGCTTCGCCAGATACTGGTCAACCTGACCGGAAATGCCGTTAAATTCACTGATGAAGGGGAGATCAGTATCCACGTGACGGTACGGAAGGCGACGGACGAGAGAATCCTCCTGAGATTCGAGGTTCGCGATACCGGTATCGGTATCTCGCGGGATCGTCTCGAAGAGCTGTTCGAAGCCTTTTCACAGGCTGACACTTCGACCACACGGAAGTACGGCGGCACAGGCCTCGGTCTCTCGATATCGAGAAGACTGGTTCGGATGATGGGTGGGGATATCGGAGCGGAAAGTAAACCTGGAAAGGGATCCGTGTTCTGGTTCGAAGTAGAATTCGGAAGACAGAAGAACCCGGAGCAGGTGCCCGAAAGCCATGCGAGCATCGAGGGTGCCAGAATTCTCGCCGTAGATGACAACCCGACCAACCGCAGGCTGCTCTCCCTTCTGCTCGGATCCTGGAAGTGCAGGTTCGACCTTGCCAGGGATGCCGAAACCGCTCTCGAACTTCTCAGGGCGGCCTCAGGCATGAAAGATCCCTATGCAATAGCGATCATAGACATGCAGATGCCGGGAATGAACGGTGAAACGCTCGGGTTGAAGATCAAGGAGGACCCCTCCATAGATTCGACTACACTGGTGATGATGTCGTCAATCGGCAGGAGAGGTGACGCCAGACGTCTTTTGGAGGTCGGTTTCTCGGCATACCTGACGAAGCCGGTGAAGCAGTCCTGTCTTCACGATTGTCTTACCACGCTTTATTCGGAAGAGCCCAGTAAACGTTCTGGTGATGGAAAGATCATGACAAAGCACAGTATTGCCGAGACCAGCAGGAGGCGTGCGAGAATTCTCATAGCGGAAGACAACGTCGTGAACCAGCTGGTAGCTCTCAAGATCCTGGAGAAATACGGTTTCGCATCCGATGCGGTTGCAGACGGCAGCGAGGCTCTGAAAGCTCTCGAGCTAATCCCCTACGATCTGGTTCTGATGGATTGCCACATGCCCGAGATGGACGGATACGAAGCGACCAGAGCCATCAGGAACATCGATTCAAACGTCAGGAACCATGACATTCCAATAATCGCCATGACCGCGAACGCTCTCAAAGGTGACAGAGAGAAATGCATCGCAGCAGGCATGAACGACTACATTGCCAAACCCGTGAATCAGACCGATATCATCAACCTGCTCAACAAATGGCTTCCCAGCAGCACCAGAAGACCACTGCTCTTTTCTGATTCCGAGACGGATGCAACGATATTCGACTCGGAGAAACTCCTGAACGACCTCCAGAGCGACAAGAAACTCTTCCACGAGATACTCGGCGTGTTCATGAGTGATGCAGAGGATCAGATTGATGCGATTGCTGATTCACTCGGGCAAGCCGATGCAATCGAGTTGAGATCGCATGCTCACACACTGAAAGGTTCCGCCGCAAACATCGGGGCAAAGGCTCTCTCGGATGCGTCCGCAAGACTGGAAAACCTGGCAAGGAGTGGTGATCTTGGAAATGGCGCTACCCTTCTGGCCGTACTCGAGCATGAGTTCGGCAAACTCAGAACACGCCTGAAGAATGAAGGAATCCTGACCTAGCCTGAATTACGGGCCGAGAGTAGTCAGCGAGCGATTAAGAATGGAGGGGTATCAGTGTACTCGAATCGAAAAGCAATCATGACAGTCATAATTATTCACGGTATTCTCTTGTTAATGTTAATGACTGGATGCAGGGATAACCCAATAGAGCCATCGTCCGATGGAAATAATGATAATCCCGGGATGCCAAATCCTATATATGTCCATCCCGTGAATCCCAACGAAACGATCGTTTACTTCGGCGTGATTGCCGATACCCATATCGATGCCAGCTATGCTGGCTGGGTGCCAGGCCATGATCATCAATACCGTGACACCTGGCATGTAATTCGCAATCGCAGGACGATCCAGGGTCTGAACGACCATCTGTACGACAACTGTCATGGAATCGTGCATTTGGGAGACATGGTGGATGCCAACAACACCCAGAACCTCATAGCGTTCAGACAGCTTTATGAGAACGATTATCCCGGCATGGACGGCGGTTCCATCTACGGGGCTTTTGACACTGACTACAATGCCTATAGCTGTGGATACAGGGTCCACAAACCTGTATTCCCCACTATCGGCAATCACGATTGCCCACCCTACGGCGACAGTCCCACTGGCTGGGGTCAACCGGGTGATTACATCAATTACCGTATCGGGAATGCGCAAGGAATTCTGGCTTTCTTCGACGACAACAGTGGAGCATACATCTGGCGTTGGGGACAGTACTACTTCATCTCGCTTGGCTTATGGGCTGGATCGTGTGGTTACGAAAGCAATACACACATATCTTATTCCAAACTCAACTGGTTGAAGGACTTCCTCGCAGAGCATGTCGGTACAACTGGACTCGGCGTTCTTATATTCCAGCACTACGGCTGGGATTACGAAAGCACTAATGGTCATTGGTGGACCCCGGAAATGAGGGATCTGGAGCTCGACGTGCTTTGCCGTCGGGACTGGAACGACACTACTTACCAGGCGGCGCAACCGTACAACGTTCTCGGCATATTCACAGGTCACGTACATGAAGAGCACCATTGGCGAGTGTTTGCGGGTTTGGACTCACAGGAGGACAGTGTCTTTTTCGACAATATCATCTTCAACGATGCCGGCGCGGACAACAGCTACGGGTTCGCCATAGTAAAGCTGTTAGGTGACACTATGGTGATCTCCACATCCAATATCATAGGCGGCTGGAGCGACTGGGGGAAATCATACCAGCTCGGAACGGAATTCAATCAGAGGAACTGATCCGTATTGTGAAGGCGTATATACCTATACACTATCAGTTATGGAGAAAACAGTGAAAAATCGTGCAGGCATCTATTTCATTCTGCTCATTCTCGCGATCGGTCTCGGATCCGTACGGGCAGACAGTAACGCCACAGCAAAGAACAGCTGGTATCTGGCGAGTATGTTCAGCTTATACTATCGACTGCCTATCGAGGAAGATAACTATACCGAAGAGGGTGCTCTCTCGCTAGACATCAACCCGAGGGTGCTCTGGTTCCCGATCGACCGATTCGGAGTCGGTATCGACGCTGACTTCTATTATTTCAAAGGACAATTCAGGACTGAGGATATAAGCATCGGACCTAGCATAGCATATTACATGAAACGCCCGGGCATTCTTGAACAACTGATGCCATATGCTGAATGCTCAGTCCAGTACATAAGGTCCGAGACCGATCCCGGAGCGATTGAGAGCGGATGGGGAGTGAAGCTCGGACTGGGCATATCACCGATCATCGGGGATCATGTCACGATACCGATAGAGTTTGGATTCATGTCTCGCCACATCACATCGGATTACGAACCGGAGACATTCTCCAAGACTACGAACAGGATATTCCTCGAGTGCGGTATTGGTGCGTTTCTCTGGTAAGAAAACCATAGAAGACCCCGAATCGTCTCACTCCGTAAAAGAGGGTGAAACGATTACAATGCATTACCTTACGTATCCAAGATCCCTGAGTTCGCGGCTCATCGTCTCACCGAACGGCACGAGCGGAGGTTCTGCCATCGCCGGCGTCGCCCAGTAGTATTGGAGCGCTTCGGTGAGAACGGAGTCGGGCGGGAAGGGAGAAAGCTCCCCCGGATCCTCCAGAAGGTCGTAAGCCGCAATGGAGTCGGTCTCGATGCACCAGATGACCTTGAGGTTATCCTGCCGGACGGAAGCCATATCGCTGGAAGCCCAGAGCACACCGCTTGAGGGGATGTCCCGTGAAATTCCGCTGCTCCCGAGCATGTTTTTCCCCGATATCCCCCCCGGGGGTTCCAGCCCGGCAAGATCGCTCAGTGTTGGGAAGATATCCATCTGGGAAACAGGGGTTTCGCGCCAGACCCCCCGTTCTATTCCAGGACCCGAAAACACCAGGGGGACGTGGAGGACCTCCTGGAAGAGATCGACTCCGTGCTCGATCCTGCCATGTTCGAGAAATTCCTCTCCGTGATCGGCTACGACAACGACTATCGTATTCTCAGCGATTCCCCTTCGTCTCAGCTCGGCAAGCAATCTTCCCAGTTCGTGATCGGTGTAAGCTATCTCGCCGTCGTATAGGCCGATGATGTTCAGGAGACCCCTTTCCGGCACATCCACTTCTCCGGTGTTTATCGCGTTCATCTGTGGAACGCTGCCCCATGATGTGTCGTATTCGCCTACGTATCCGGGATCCGTGAACATGGAAGCCCAGGGCTCAGGCGGATTGTAGGGAATGTGCGGGTCGTAAAAATGGAGTGCAATGAAGAATGGTCTTTCGGGATTTCTCTGGTCGAGCCAGTCGAGTACAAGGTCGACTGTCTCTCCCGCCCTTCTCAGGCTATGCCTGTTTGCGAATCCCTGGCAGTCGAAATGATCGAATCCCCTGTGAAATCCGAAATCTTCGCTCATGAATATCACGTTGATGAATGCAGCGGTCTCGTAGCCCGAGGTGTGGAAGTGAAGGGGCATGCTTGGCAGCTCGGGGGAAATGCCGTAGAACTCACTATTCCTGCGTCCCGCTCCATGCTCACGGGGGGACACACCTGTAAGAATCGATGCCATCGATGGCAGGGTCCATGAACTCTGTGACTGCAGCTGTGTGAAAATCGTACCCGAACTGACGAGGCTGTCTATAACGGGGCTGGTTGCTAATTCGTAGCCGTAGCAATGGAGATGGTCGGCTCTTACGGTGTCGAGGAGAACCAGCAATACGTTGACGCCGTTTCCGGTGCTCCCTCCACAGGACAGCAGCATCAGTATCGAAAACATCACAAGCCCGGTAGTCTTCATATTCTTCCCTGCAGTTAATGCGCCGCTTCCAGCCAGTTGCGTCCCTTTCCCGATTCGACTCTCAGCGGAACGGCAAGCTCGAAGGCTGTCTCCATCTCCTCCTTCAGGATTGCGGAAGCCTTCTCCGAATCCTCCTCGGTACACGAGATGAGAAGCTCATCGTGAACCTGTAGAACAAGGCCCGAATCGGGAAGCTCTTTCAGGAGACGTTCGTGAACCTTCAGCATCGCAAGTTTGACGATGTCTGCCGCAGAACCCTGAACCGTCGTGTTCACGACCATCCGTTCGATCGATCTCCTGACGTTTCCTCTGGAGGCGGCCAGATCGGGGAAGTCACGCTTCCGTCCGAGTATCGTTCTCGTTTCGGCTGTCGATTCGGCGTCCGATACCGTCCGCCGGTAAAAGGCATCGACCTCCGGATACGTTGCGAAGTACCTGTTGATTATACCTGAAGCTTCCCCCCTGCTCACACCCAGCCTGGAGGCCAGACCGTATGGACTGATGCCGTAGACTATGGAGAAGTTCACTTCCTTGGCTTTGGTCCTGTGCTCTGGTGAGCAGTCACCGAAGAGGGCTTCTGACGTGGAATTGTGGATATCCCTGTCATTCTCGTAGGCGTCCCGCAGAGCCCCTGGACCCGCAAGGTGAGCCAGTACACGAAGTTCTATCTGCGAGTAGTCGGCGCTAACGAATACATCGTTCTCTCGCGGAGGTCTGAAGCAGCTCCTGACTAGTTTTCCGCGGGTGGTGCGGATGGGGATGTTCTGCAGATTGGGTGCGCTCGAACTGAGCCTTCCGGTTGCTGTGACCGCCTGGTTGAACGAAGTGTGAATCAGCCCGGTTGCGGGTGAAATGTAGTCAGGCAGCTTGGAAACGTATGTGTTGAGAAGTTTGGATAGCTCTCTGTACTCGATCATCAGATCCACGAAAGGATGCTGACCTCTGAGTGCCTCGAGGACGGTCATGCTGGAGGAGAGGACTCCCTTTGCGGTTTTTCTTACCGGTTTGAGACCGAATCCGCTGAAGAGGGCATTCGAGACCTGCCTTGGGCTGCTGAGATTGATCTGATAGCCTGTCATTCGATGCGCTTCCGAAGCGAGTTCATGCAGCCTTTCGGAAAAGGACAGCTTCAACCGGCTCAGGGATTCCATATCCAGCCGCACACCTCTGCGCTCCATCGAGGTGAGCACTCGTATCAGGGGAAGTTCGACTTCCGTGTAGATTCTGTTCAGGTCGCTGTCGGCACGCAGCTTCAGGGCGAGGAGTTCGTGCAGCCTCCATGCGGTAGCGGCATCGGCGCAGCAGTAGTCGGCAACCTCATGGATTGGAACGCCTAGCAGAGTCTCACTGCCGCCCAGCACCTCGCTGTACGTCATCATCGATCGGCCGATGTAGTGTGATGAAAGAGTGGCAATTGACCTCGATGCCGCAACGGGACGCAGCAGGTAGTCCGCTATGAAGGGGTCTCCTTCCACCCTGCCCCATTCTATGCCGAGATTGCGAAGGATATGAAGGTCGTACTTTGCGTTCTGAGCCACAAGGCCTCTTTCAGAAGCAAGCCTTTTCAGAAGTTTGACAACAGCTTCTCTGGGGAGCCTGTCATCTCCTGACATGGGGAGATACCAGGCCGAATCTGAGCTGTTGGTTAAAGATATTCCCACGATATCGGCATCCATCGGCTTGCGGGAAGTCGTTTCGGTATCGATCGCGACAGCACCGGGCTGAAGGCAGCTCTCGATCGAATCGAGCAGGTCTTCATCCGTGATTACATTCGTGTCGATATCGACCTTGTCCTGTTCCGGGGCGAAACGTTTAAAAAGGTTCTTCATTCCAAGCCGTTCGAGCATTTTCAGGGCTTCGACCGTCGAGGGCAGCGTCAGCCTGAGTGTTGCCAGGGATATATTCTTCGGGAGGCTGGAATCGAGGGTGACCAGTGTTCTGCTCAGATCAACGATGTCTCTGCTGTCAACGAGTTTCTTTCGGACCGATTCCGGCAAGACGGTATCTATATGCCCGTAGATGGCATCGAGGCTGTCGTACTTCTCGATGAGGGTTTTCGCCGTTTTCGGACCGATTCCTCTTGCTCCTGGAATGTTGTCCGAGGAATCCCCTGTGAGGGCGAAATAATCTATCACCTGATCTGCTCTGACACCTATTTCTTCGATAACGTTCTCGTCCGTTATCTCCCTTCCCGGACTACCGCGGATGCCCGGCTTTAGAATGACGACTCCCGGCTGCAGCAGCTGCAGCATGTCCTTGTCCGATGAAAGGATGATGACTTCCATGCCTTCCTCGAGAGCCTTGAGGGATAGAGAAGCGATCAGATCATCTGCTTCGAGCCCTTTTCTCTCGACGACCGGAATTCCGAGAAGTGGAAGCAGTTCACGGACAATAGAGGATTGAAGCCTCAGCTCATCCGGCATTGGAGGACGGTTAGCCTTGTAGTCGGGATATATCGCTTTTCGGAATGATGGTGCGGGGTAGTCGAATACGGCTGCAAGACGGTCGGGAGAATATTTGTCGTACATTGAGAGTATCTCAGTCGCGAGGAAGTTGACACCGCTGGTAACGGTACCGTCAGGGGCCGTCAGTGGATGACTGATGAGCGCGTAGTGTCCCCTGTACAGCAAACCCAGGCTGTCGATCAGCAGCAGTTTCTTCATGCTTTCCCCATGAGTTCAGTGCAGGCGTTCAGTACGGTATCAAGGCTGATGTCCTGAAGACAGGGAGGTTGCTCTCCCCCGGGACACCGTTGTCTGAAACATGGGGAACAGAACCTGTCGAGGTAAACGATTTCAGTGTTCTGCCCCCTTGGTGCAGTCCAGAGAGGGGATGTGGAACCGAATATCGTAACCGTCGGAACGCCCAGCGATGCCGTCAGATGAACTCCCCCGGAATCGTTTCCTACCGAAATTACTGCTGAGCACAGCTTTCTGCATAGGGACCCATAGGGCAAGCCTGTCTCGATTTCCGCTCCCCGTATGGAGCCTGCCTGCTCGATGAGCATTGCCTTCTCAGACTGGCTGCCGTAGAAAACAACCGGTAAGCCCGTCCTGATGGCCAGTTCGGAAGCCAGCTCCCCGAACCCCCCCCATCTCTTCGCGGATCCGTAATACGCTCCGGGAAACAGTGCGCAGTGCGCTCTTCCCTCGGGAGCAATGTGCGACAGGTCAGTTTTTACGGGTTCCGTATGGAGCAGCTTCTTCGCGAGTATTTCGTAATCGAGCGAATGGTGGTGATCCCGTTTCCTGTTCATTCCCATGGTGCTCGTGAGGAGAAGACTCCTGCCCTCTCCCCTGTATCCTACCCTTGACGGTATCCTGGCCTTCCAGGCTTTGAGCGCTGAACTGAAGGACCCCGTCAGGAGCAGAGCTGTCTCGAAGCCTTCCGGTCTCTCTTCGAGCCCAAGCACCTTTACCCCGGGAAAGAAGACCGGAAGAAGCCCTGAAACCCTTGCATGGCTCCAGAATGAGAGGTCGGGATACGCGGAGCGAAGTCCGTTGAGACAATCAGAGCTCATAACCAGATCACCGAGCCAGTTGGGCACCCTGACCAGGAGGCTCATTACCATCCTCTGCGGAGCAGATCAGCCCATTGCAGAAGGAATTCTCCTTCGGTGGAAGCCGGTTCCGTTCCCCAGTCGGGGAAGATGCCGCGACGATCGAGACCCACGGTGGGAACCTCGAGAGCCTGTGCCTTCAGCCAGAGCCATTCGTCGGTTGTCACTACTGCAGAAGCTCCCCCGACCACTGCAGCCATGATCCCTCTCGTGATATCGGCTATCTCTTTGCGCTTGCCCTCGACAACGATCATCCTGACGGGAATCTCGCATCTGTTTTTCTCCATGATGTTAGCGGCCGCGGTCGTGGCCACGATGTAGGGCAGCGCTCTTCCTGAGACGGGTGCGAGAATGGCGCTTGCTCGTTCGGTATACGTCGATGGAATCGAGGGCGTCCAGCCCCTGTCCGGTTTCAATCGAAGAATATCACACATCGAGTACAGAGCTTCCGGCTGGCGCGAGCATTCGATACGGACCGACAGGTTCACAACAGGATCGTTTGCGGTGGAGACACACACTCCGACACCCGTATCCATGATGAATCCGGCATCTTCCTCGTTCATTGTGGCATAGGGATAGAACAACACGGCCTCTTTCCCGAGTTTCTCCCTTATCTCGGGTGTGGCCGCAATGGGTGAATCACCGTAGAAAATCAAATCCGGAAGCCAGCCGAGCATGTCCGCGAGCTCGCCATCCCTTTCACGGCAGATGAGGGAATGCGCTGCTTCGGGGAAGTTCTTCTGGAGTGTGTGCATCAGAAACAGAGCCGCCCAGACATCCTCTCTGTTCCGTGCTGAGAATACTGCTACCTTCAGCGGTGAATCGAGAACATCGGGGAAGTGGAGCATCTCTCTGTCAATCAGGGCTTTCCGCGATCTTGACTTACGAAGGATTCTCGAGATCAGCCTGCTTTTCACTCGTAATCTCTCAGGAGATCGGCTGCCATGCTCCGGGGGCCGGCTCCAAAATTCGAATTACTGGCAGTGTTCTGCAGCATCATCATTGCAGACGCGTAACGTCCCGATTCCTGGTAACAGACCGCGAGTATGATTCGGGGCAGTCCCTCACAGGGAAAACTGTCGACCAGGAAGGTGGCAATCCGTATCGATTCGAAAGTGTTTCCCGCTGCCAGGTTGGCCCAGCATAGATCGATGACCGAATAGAATCTCCGACGTATGCTCCCGGCACGTGCAATGGAGAGTTCGAGCTCGGGGATTGCTTCTTCGGGATGCCTTCGCATTATGTGAGCCATTCCACGAGCCCTGTACCCGAGCCAGTCGTCACCGGCAAAGGATTCCAGCCGTTCCGCCGCCATGTTCTCTAGACCACAGATCCAGGCAAGCCTCGCGTACCAGAAATCGATCAGATCGTCCTCTGCTCCGAAGTGCTGCAGATCGCCCATCAGTATCATTGCCCTGTTGCCGTGTCCGGCGTAAAGGGCTTCTTCGAGAAGCCTGCAGAGCACACGGGACTGTCCGTCGAGAGAGCCATCCTCCTGCCATGCAAGCCCTGCTTCGGGCAGGTTTCCAGCGATCTCGAGCTCACCCGGTGACAATGAGATGAAAGCCAGCAACAGTGAGTACAGGACGCAAAGTATCATTTGAACCTCACAAGCAGTCTTCTCGTTACCCTGAGGTAACTGATAATGCCGAAGAAAACCGAGCATACGGCAAGGATGGAACCGACACTGCCCAGTGTATGAAAGATGCCCTTCCCTGGAAATGCGAGTTTTCCCGCGGAAACCACGACCAGCATGTAGCTGAATATAAGAACCACTCTCTCCCCGGTCGGTATTGCGACCACCGGCTTGGACACGCTCCATGATATAACGGCGGTTACCAGCATTATCAGAAGGTGGTATGCGGCAAGGATGGCGGAGGCTGTGGTGTCTATCGCACCGGTTCTGCCGAGAACGAGGAACATCACGCTGAGGAAGAACTTGTCGGCAATGAAGTCGAGAATCTTGCCCCCGTACGATACTTTCTTCAGCCTTCTGGCAAGCCATCCATCGAAGTAATCTGACAGTGAAGCAGCAAACACGAGCCAGAAAACAAGGATGGGCTCCCTCCCCGCGGAAGCGAGAATGGCTGCAACCGGAAGGATGAGAAGACGTACCCATGTCACGAGAGCCGGGGCAAGGGGAACGCGTTCCCTCAATTCCTCTGCTCTGCGAAGCAGGCTCATCGCACCGTTATTCCTCACGATCACCTGACGGTGTCTCTCTCTATCGAACCGGAGGTGAAGAGGCGATCGAGTTCGCTGATCGCGATCCAGTCCCAGCTCCATTCGACCGGCAACCCCAGTAATCCGGACGCGGCAAGTTCTATATCTCTCACTCCTGCAAGGTTATCACCATGGAACAAGCCGTCAGGCGATGTTTCCATCCAGCCCATGACCATCAGGGCGGATATCTGTGCTTCGTAGGTATCGCCCTCGAGGTCAGGCGGAGGATCCGAGCGGTATTCCAGGGCATCGAGAATCTCGAACCTGCCGTACCATGCGAGTGCGATGGCCAGATCCCTTCTCGTGGCCGGGATGAGCACTCCCCTGCCCTCCATGAATGCCCGTGCGTCCGAGAGCCGTCCCTTCCTGACCAGTTCGCTCACTACCGTGATCAGGGCGTAGACGTCCCCGGCTTTCAAATTTCTTATCATCAGGTCGAGATCGGGTTCCTCTTCGAGTCCTTCATCGAGAAGACAGTAGAGGTGCAGCCTCCATAAGACCGCATCGGCTGAAGAAGATGGCGCATAACCCGAGCGGATAGCCCATGCGTCTGAACTGCCTCCCCCGGTATCAGCAAGCAGAGGAGTGGTAAGCAGCAGGAACAGGAAAAGAATGGAGCGGGCAACGGGAATCGAACCCGCGACATTCAGCTTGGGAAGCTGACACTCTGCCGGCTGAGTTATGCCCGCTCCGGTCAATCGCGTGTAGATGGTATGTCCTCGCTTCCCTGTCAAGTAACGGGGATGGCTTCAAGAAACCCCCGGTAAACAATTCTGGCCTCTCCCATGAGCCACCAGCCCTTCTCGTCCCGACCGACTTCCAACACAAGGCCGCTTCTGACTTTGACCATGACCGGCAGGGAAAGCCTGCCGGGAAAGAGTTCCCGGGCGCATAACACGGCCGCTACCGCACCCGTGCCGCAGGCGAGAGTCTCCGATTCGACACCCAGCTCGAAGGTGCGGAGAGTTACGGAATTGTGGCCGGTGATAAACGCAAAATCAACGTTTGCCCCTCCCGGCTGAAACTCTTCGTGCCTTCTGAGAACCTCTGCGAATCTATCGAATTCAGGGTCATCAGGACCGTCGGTAAACAGGACGGCATGCGGGACTCCCGCAACGACGTAAGAAACCGTGTACCTGCCTCCGTAGTCAAGGTTCTTCCCCAGAAAGACGGTAACAGGATCCGTCAGCCATATCCTGGCAGTCGAATCGGAAGTAATCTCTCCGGTGTGAACTCCTGAATCCGAGCGGAAAGTGAATCGGCCTGCATCCTCGAGTATTCCCATCCTCTCGGCAAAAACGCACGCGCATCTGCCGCCGTTGCCGCACATGGCGGCGGAGATGCCGTCTCTGTTCCAGTACCTCATTCGAAAAGCGGTATCCGGATCGTTCGATAGCTCTATCAACCCGTCAGCACCAACCGAAGCATTTCTTCTGCACACGGAGCTGATGAATTCCTTCGTGAGGACACCGTCGAGAGCTCCGTCGAAGTTGCTCAGAAAAATGAAATCGTTACCCGCACCGCTCATCTTCCAGAATTCTATCATTCCGAAATGCCCTCCGCCATAAGTTGCTCGAGCTCGATGGCTGCCTGGACTGCGGAAGGATCCTCAGAGAGCACCTTTCGGTACTGTACTGCAGCACGTTCCAGCAGTCCTTCCGAAACAAGGAGCCTTGCCAGATCCAGTCTTATGGCAGGATCCGGCCCGTAGTAGTGAAGATACACAAGAAAGTCCTCTTCGAGGTATTCCATTTCGTATCCTCTCTGGAGATGGAACATGACCAGTTCCTGGAGAATACCGATTGCGTCTTCGGGGATGGCTCCCGAGCCTGAAATCAGAAGCAGGGCTGCGGATACCATGTCAGGTTCGGCGGTCTCCCGCCCTTCCCAGGCGAGGTTCCATGCCGTCTCACCAGGGAAGAGAAGAGCAGACATTGCAGCATCGTAATCACTGAAGAACGGGTAGTACCTGATTTTGAAAAGGGGCTGTGGAAGAATGTACGCTGAGTCATCGCCGCGGCCGAAGACCCGAAGCGAGGCCCCCTGGAATACGAGCATGAGGGAATCAAGCGTTTCCGGTGCGTAGTGCATCCTCAGAGCAACGCAGTTATCGGGGACTTCCGTGAGCCCGGAAAGGTACAGGAGTCCTGCCGATGACCTGTCCAGTATGAAATCCGCCTGGTACACGTAGTAATCTGCGTCATGCATGCGCATGAATACAAGCAGACTGTCCTCGGGTTGATACGTTCGTTCGGCGTATTCTACGATCGTCCTTCTGTTGCTCTCGTTTTCGAAGAATGTATGGGTAACCACGGGGCGTTCCGCGTATGCCGATATAAGGCCGGAGATATGCCAGAAGCTGAGGAAGGCGTCACCGGGCTCCGTGTAGTCGTCTATCCATTCGAAAAGCGAGTCCAGCTCATCATCACGAAGCAAAGATCCGGAGCTGCCGGTCTCGAGACCGGCACTGTCGATGCCCCTCGCCAATGCAATGACAAAGATCGTCTGAAGTGCAAGCAGGAGTAAAACAACAACAGGTTTCCAGTACCTTTTCATTACGAGTGCAATCGGAGGGATCAGGGCAACTGCGAGCATGACGTGAAGTCTGTCGAAGAAGAGGTAGCCGGCAAATGCCATGGGGAGAAACCACAGCAGCAGTGTTCTCCCATGCTCACTCACGAACCTGCGCATACCGGAGACTGCGATGAGAATGGGGAGCCCGAACAGCAGAATGATATTCCCCGGTGATGGGCTCGTGTATCCGGAGACCCAGAAGAGCCTGGCGTCTGGATCGAGGAGAGAAGGATCCGAGGGGTGAGAGAAGAAGAACCTCAGTTTTGCCGTGATGACCGCACCCAGATGCCCGGTGCTCGAGGAACCTGTCAGTCCCGCAGCCAGTGCCAGAAGCAGGCCTGCCCATGGGATGTACGACCTCCTGAGGAATATCGAGAGCAGCAGGAAGAACGCCAGCACCGTTGCTGGAGATAAAATCGCGAAATCATGCCTCATGTGCGAGAGAAAAAGGGAAGCCAGTATCTGTGTTGCCGCAAGCATTCCTGCAAGGAACGGAGAAACATCCTTTCGCCTGCAGGAGCGGTAGAGCAGGTAGAAGAAGAGAAAGGCGGACATGAACCCGGTAACTTTCCAGGCTGCAAGTGCTGCGAAAAGAAGCAGAGCGGATGTGACAGCATGAGCCTTTTTTCCCGTGGCCAGCGCAGACTCCACCGCCCATCCCATCCAGACGAGAAGAGGGAGGGCAACCGTTTCCCTGTAAAGAGACTCCCCTCTCGTACGAAGGAGTGCCGGCAGGAGAATCCCGTAAGCAGCTCCCCCCAGAAGAGCGCTTCGCATGGGAATCCCGCCCCTTTGCATCCACAGGATGAGCCCTGGAATGGCGAGCAGCGGAAAGAAGATGCTGAAGAACCTCATGAAAGTGTTGAAATCTCCACCGATGAGGGCGTGAATCCCCCCGGCGATGTACTCTTCGAAAATTGAGTTCTCGCCCGTGTTCATGCCTTCCGGATGCATCACCATGATATCCGTGGATGGAACGGGTTCACCTTCCGAGATCATGCGTGAATACCGGTATGCCTGGGTTGTTTCTCCCTGCATTCGCCCGGGTGGAGGAAGGATATCAGAGGCGAACCAGCTTCTGAAGAAGAATGCGGCGCACACGATAAGGAAGATGAAGGTTACGTATGCAGTATTTGTTTTCTTTGAGCCCTCAGCCCTTGCTGACATGACGTCTGGCCATGATAGCGGAGATGATTTTGAGGGTTTCGGCGGGACCATGACCTCCGAGTGCAACCGATTCGACGGTTGGCCAGCCATTCCTGTTGAGATCCATGTTCATGGTTTCGACGTCAGTTATTCCCGGAAGATCGCGTTTGTTGAACTGGAGGACAAGTGGGATGCTCTGGAGTCTGAGCCCGTACGACTGCAGGTTGTGATCGAGATCGTCCATCGTGTCGAGATTGGCATCGGACCTTTCCAACTGGCTGTCGGCCACGAAGACGAGCCCGTCGACGCCATCGAGTATCACACGACGGCTGAGCGCGTAGTAGGCCTGGCCGGGTACGGAGTAGAGATGCAGCTTGATCCGGGTTCCGGCAATGTTTGCGAAGTTGATCGGAAGGAAATCGAAGAACACGGTTCTCTCACCCCGCGTGCAGAGCGTGACCAGGCGACCGCGGTTCTCCGGAGCTATGAAATCCCTGATTCCCCTGAGGTTTGTCGTTTTTCCGGAAAGACCCGGACCGTAGAATACGATCTTGTAGGCAACTTCGTTTCCCGATCTGTGCATACCATCTCCAGTGTTCAACCGATGCCTGAGTCAGAGTATATAATTGCCTTCATTGGAGGTTTCAACAAGCCCCGAAAGGCGAGCCCTGGATATCGCTTTCGTTATCCTGACCTTCCCGCGTACAAGATCAGGTGCGCCAAAGAGATACTCATCCAACAGGTATGTCAGAACCGGTCTGAGCCTCCTGGCCCCGATGTCCTCCGTTGCCTCGTTGAGTCTTTTGGCAACCGATGCAACCTCTCGTGATGCCCCCCTGTCGAGCCTTAGCGCGACACCGTCTGATTCGAGAAGGCATGTGTACTGCCTCAGAAGACAGCTCTCGGGTTCAGTGAGTATCCTGAAGAGATCCTCCTCGCTGAGAGGGTCCAGTGAGACCCTCAGAGGAAAACGTCCCTGGAGCTCGGGTATGAGATCCGATGGGCTGGACCCATGAAACGCGCCTGCTGCAATGAAAAGGATGTGATCGGTTCTGACCGGACCGTAACGCGTCTGCACCGTTGAACCCTCGACAAGCGGCAGGAGATCCCTCTGGACACCCAGGCGAGACACATCGGGACCACTCCCGCCTTCTGAGCCAATGATCTTGTCGATTTCGTCGATGAAGATGATTCCCTCTTCCTGGGCGAGCTCGAGTCCTCTGTCGATGTAATCGTCGGAGTCCAGAAGCCTTCCCATCTCCTCTTCGAAGAGCTTCTCCCTTGCTTCCGTAACCTTGAGAGTTGTCCTTTTCCTTTTCCCGCCCATCATCTTTCCCAGCACCTTCTTGAGGTTTTCTCCCGCGGTGGAGTCGAAGCCGGCACCTGGAATCATCGGGAATATCTCGAGTCTGGCAATGTCGTCTGTCAGAAAGAGCTCCAGCTCGACATGGTCCAGTTTCCCTGAATCGAGAAGGCGCTTGAGTTCGGGGTCGGCAAGGTTCTCGTATCCGTTCTTCCTGAGCACACCGAGCAGTCTCCTCGTAGAGGACTTCTGTGCGTCCTCCTTCCTACTGCTCCTGGTATGTCTCGCTGCCAGGTTCACGGCCTGTCTTACGAGATCTCGCACAATACCCTCCACATCCCGTCCGACGTAGCCAGTCTCGGTGTACTTCGTGGCCTCGACCTTCACGAACGGTGCGCCAACAAGGGTGGCAAGTCTTCTGGCGATCTCAGTTTTTCCTATACCCGTGGGTCCCATCATGATCAGGTTACTGGGGTAGATCTCAGAGCGCATAGGCTCTTCGACCAGGCGTCTCCTGTAGCGGTTCCTCAGAGAAATGGACACGGTGCGCTTAGCTTCGGCCTGACCGATGACGTGTCGATCGAGCCAATGCACTATCTCAACGGGTGTAAGCTTGTCGGCCTTCAGCATATTTCCTCCACCTGGATGTCTCCCCCGGTGTAGATACAGATGTCGCAGGCTATGGCAATGCTTTCCTTTGCGATTCTTGCAGGGGTCATGTTCGTATGTGTGTCCAGCGCTCTGGCTGCAGCCAGGGCATATGCATGGCCCGATCCGACGCTTACTATTCCGTCCGGGGCTTCGACGACTTCACCTGAACCTCCGATCAGGAGGGAATGGTTCTTGTCGATTGCCGCAAGAAGAGCGTTGAGCTCTCTCAGGTACTTGTCCGATCTCCATTCCCTGGCCAGTTCGACCGCTGCCCTCGGGAGATTCCCCCTGAACGCCTCGAGTTTTTCTTCGAGTCTTTCGACCAGCGCAAATGCATCCGCCCCGGTACCGGAAAATCCTACCAGTACACTTCCGTTACTCAGTTTCCTTATCTTCATTGCGGTATTCTTTACGATGGTGTCGCCAAGCGTAACCTGGCCGTCGGCAGCCATTGCGGCCCTGCCGTTTCTCACGATGCCTATTACCGTCGTGGCATGTATTTTCAAGTCAGTCTCCAATCAATGCGTTCGTCCACGAGTAGACGCCTCTGGCCATGCCCGGTTCCGGCATGCCGTTCAGATAGGCGTCAGGAGAGTGGAGAAGACTCTCCAGAGCTTCCGTGGAAGTACTTCCGGAAAGACTCAGAGCCAGCCATCCAAGTGGGTAGTTGCCGACTCGAATGCTCTGCCAGGCAACCGATTCCCAGGATGATCTGTTTCCTTCTAGGAGGAACCAGACGGCAAGTTCAACCGCTCCGTCGGGCTCGGAAAGAATCCATTCGATGTAGCTGCCGACCATGCCGCGTTCGTAGGGGTCGGCTATTCTCTCGGCGAGTAGAAGCCCGGCCGCGCAGCCGGGCAGAATTCTGCCTTCCGCCAGGTGTGACGTGACCGCCATGAGAACCGGCTCGAGTTCTATCTCTTCGGTCCATACGAACCTGTCCTGGACTTCCTGGTCGTAGAATTCGAAAACGGTGAATACAGCGCTTCTCGTCAGGTTCAGGCGCGTATGAATACTCATTCCGGAAGCTGCGGTTTCGAGGAAGTCGCCTACGAGAGGCAGCAATGGATCGTCCGGGTGATCCCTTTCGAGCTCTGCGTAGACGTTCCAGGCCGAGATGAAGTTCCCGAAGGAGAGATCGACTTCGATTCGAAGCCAGGCCGAGGCCACGGATCCGTTATCCAGATCCGCGATAACCTCTCTGAAAGCCTGTTCCTGCTGAAACTCCTCGGAAATCTGCACCAGGCCCATCGCGGCGCCTGCCATCCTGGTGTTTCCAGTCCGGCTGGCCCAGGCAGAAACCTTGTCTGCGCGGAGGAAAATCGTGTCGATTGCGGCTTGCGGACCATATAGACCATCGACAAGCCTTGCCTCTATAAGGGACTGCTGGGGAAGTATCTGGTGCCATTCATCCTGCATGGTGATCATGATCTGTTCTGCCATCTGGAGAGCCCTGGCTACCTGTTCGGGCTCACCGGCTGCGATATGATGGTAGGCAAGCCTGTGACAGGCCGAAACGTAATTCCTGGCCAGCTGTCTGGCCTGATCGCCCTTGAATACGTCAGGATCGTCGAGTCCCGTGTACTGGTAGCTGTCAAGGAGATCCCAGCCGCGTTCAGAATTGACTGCCTCGATGACGGGGTGATCGACCAGGTGAAAAGCTATGCCCTCCATTTCGAGGTAATCCTGGAAGTAGGCCCTGTTGTCGGTGGCAACCGTTCCGGCAAAGTATATGTCTCTCCCGTGGACGGACTGATTGCTGATCATGTCGAAGAGCAGAAGATCCTGCATTGGAACCGCTCCCTGTGACCCCAGCCCCATGTTGGGTACAACTGCGGCAAATTCTTCGGATATGACAGCCCATGGCCATTTCTGATCGAATGTAGACCTGAGTACGAGATTATCGGCGTTGCTCCATTCCGGAAGGGCTTCGGCCCCGACATGGAAGAAATCGGGGCCCCAGATGAATATCGCCCGGAGGGAGTCCACGAGATCGGTTGCGCCGTAGCTCAGGAGCAGGGAATCGCGCTCGATAAGCTGCTCTGTATACCATGGAGTGTTCATGAGGCTGAGATTGCTCACGATCACGTCTCTCCTGACACCCAGAACGCCCTGGGCAAACCAGAGCGGGAAAGTATCGTTGTCGCCGTTGGTGATGAGTACGGCGCCTTCACTGCAGGATTCGAGCAGGTTAACACCGTAGTCGTGGGCAATGAAATCACCAGATCGGTCGCATCGATGGTAATTCACGGCAAGGCTGACTGCGGGAATCAGCATCAGAGCCCAGATGTACCTCCTCCTCCTTTTTCTGATGAGCTCCCTGAGAGCGGAGACGAGTCCGATGGAAGCCAGCATGGCAAAGAAAACGAAGGATGCACCAAAGAAGTAATCCCTTTCCCG
Organism: uncultured bacterium; assembly: GCA_965371785.1. Lineage (GTDB taxonomy): Bacteria > Fermentibacterota > Fermentibacteria > Fermentibacterales > JCC-6 > CBDUZS01. The sequence goes on along the minus strand of CBDUZS010000002.1, from coordinate 46,769 downwards.
CACTTCCCCTGCAGAAGTGCCCTCGGGTCCGGTCTTGAAATTCAGATACACCACGAACGCAAAGCTGGCCATGAGGAATGTGAATCCTATCAACAGGAGCAAATCGGGCCGCCTGGCTCCAAGCGTAATGAGTCCGTAGACGACACCTGCCATAAGAAGAACCCAGATGACCGTTCCGATCCTCTGGCCTCCCCGGCCCAGGAGGCTGTTCCATGCAGATGGCCTGCCCGTCTGCCATGACAGGTACTCCATGTAGAGGGCCAGCTGCTCCCCGAACGGACCCTTCCTGCTGAAGATCGAGACCTGACCGTACTGCTCCCTTGCAAGGGCCTGTCTGAAGGATTCCCACTGGCCTGGGTTCGTTTCGTTGATCTCGGGTCCCTGGACCGCTCTGATAGGCATGTAGAGGTGGATGCTGAACGCAAGGACCATGAGTCCAATGAAAGTCAGAACGAATCCTGGCTTCATCCAGCTCCTGGTCTTCTTTCTGACCGCGTAGTGAACGTACACAAGAGTGATTGGCGCAACGACTATCAGCGCACTGAGATGGTTTGCTATGGACAGTGTTATGAGATATCCCAGGAGCAGGAGCAGTCTGCCTGCCGGCTGGTCATGCGATCTCCGGACAAGCCAGAGGTCGAAAACCCAGAGAATGATCATCGAAAGAAGAAGTGCCACCGCATAGGTTTCAGTGCCGTTGTTGTTCCTCCAGACACTGTAGCTGAATGCCGAAAGGAGACCTGCAAGCATCGACATGGGTCTGTAAGTAGAGGAGGAGAAACCCATCCGATGCGCCCAGCGCTGAACGAGCCGGGATACGAGGGCAATGGATATCACGCCTGAAAGAGCGCAGAGCAGGTTGACTCTCTGGGCTATCGAGGGAAGGAATGAGAAGAGCAGCGTGCTGAACCTTCCGCTGAGAACGAAAAGCGGTACACCCGGAGGATGAGGAACTCCTGCAACCCATGAACATGTAATGTATTCCCCGCTGTCCCAGAAGCTGACCGTGGATGCGAGCGTTGACATGTAGACAGCTGCGGCTATCAGGGCAGTGAGCAGAACGAGTAGCCGATCCGTTCGAACCGTTTTCCTGTCAGAATCGAGAAGTCCTTCTGTTTTCACTCTTCCCCCCTGGGGTGTGCCTTCCTGTAAGCTTTCCTGAGCCGCTCTGCGGTAAGATGTGTATAAATCTGTGTTGTAGACAGACTCGCGTGGCCAAGCATGTCCTGTACCGCTCTCAGATCAGCTCCCCTGTCCAGAAGATGTGTGGCAAAACTGTGTCGGAACGTATGCGGTGTGGCTCCCGCCGCTCTGGCAGCTTTCTTCACACCGATGGCAACAATACGTCGAACATCTCTGGGGTCAAGTTTCCTTCCCCTTACGCTGATGAACACCGTACCCGGGTCCTCTGAGGTTCCGAGTAATTCACCTCTTCGTGAAAGCCATGATTCCAGAGCTTCTATCGCTTTTCCCGTTACGGGAAGTACTCTCTCCCTCCTGCCCTTGCCGAGTACGCGCATCAGTTTTCCGCTCAGGTCCAGATCCATGAGCATGACCGATGCCGCTTCAGATGCCCTTACACCGGTTCCGTAGAGCAGCTCGACCAGAGCCCGGTTCCTCATCCCGAGAAGTGTGGACGTGTCATAGCTCTCTATGACCTGTGTCACCTCTGATATACTGAGAAATCCGGGAAGGTTCCTGTGAACCCGGGGCATGGTCAGCAGTCTTGCGGGATCGCTGTCGAGTCTGCCGGTTTCCATGAGCCACCGGCTGAACGTCCTCAGCGCGGATATCGTTCTGGATATGGAACCTGATCCCAGTCCCCTGGTCGTTTCGTGCCTGATGAATCCCCGGAGTTTCGGGAGTGTGAAGTTATCTGTTACTTCCCCGTCACACCATGTGTGAAATTTCTCCAGGTCCGTCCTGTATGCCTTCACAGTGAGCGTTGAGAGCCCTCTGCCCAGGAGCATGTCATCGCAGAAAACCTCTATGGCTCCTCTATCTTCTTTCTGCATCTCGGACAGTAGATTCCCTTCACTCTCTTCTCGAGGAGCGGAAAACCGCACTTGGGACAGGTGCGGCCGACTGGTCTGTTCCAGAGGGCGTAGTCGCAATGAGGGTACCTGTTGCAGGAGAAGAACTGTTTTCCCTTTCTCGACCTGCGCTCGACGAGTTCTCCGGAGCAGTTCTCGGCCGGGCATGAAACACCGGTCGGAACCGGCTCGGAATGCTTGCATTCGGGTGAGTTCATGCAGGAGAGATAGGTTCCGTACCTGCCGTTTCTGAGAACCAGGGAACCACCGCAAACCGGACAGGCTCTGTCGGCAAAAAGAGCGGTATCGGGAGCTTCAACCGGTCCGGTATACCTGCAGTCGGGGAATCCCGTGCAGGCATAGAATTTGCCGTATTGTCCCCATTTGATGACGAGTGAACGTCCGCATTTCGGGCAGTTCTCGTCACTTTTCTCGGCAAGGCTGTCCCTGACTTCTGACAGGCGTGTAAGAGCAAGTTCGAGTGATGACGTCAGCGGCAGACTCAACTTCTCGAGGGCTTCAGTGTAGCCCATCTTCCCCTTCGCAATCGAATCGAGGAGCTTCTCCATCTCGGCCGTGAAACCGATCTCGAAGATGTGGGGAAAGAGCTCGATGAGAAGTCTGACAACGGTGGAACCAAGTTCGGTCGGATGCAGCTTTCGCTCTGAGGATTCGATGTACTTCCTCTTCCTGAGCGTGGATATGATGGAAACGTACGTAGATGGTCTTCCGATGCCCTTTTTCTTCATCTCGGAGACAAGACCGGCTTCAGTGAATCTGGGTAACGGAGAGGTAAATTTCTGCTCCGTCTGAACGTCAACGCATTCCGCTCTGCCTCTGGAAGGCCGGCTCGGGAGCATGGCTTCCTTCCTGAGCTGAGAAGGGTCCACCACCGTGAATCCGTCCTCTGTCAGCAGTTCTCCTGAACAATGGAATTCCAGCCCGTCTCCCTGGAACGACAGTACCGTTCGCTCTATCTCTGCATCTCGCATCTGAGTGGCTACGAAGCGCCTCCAGATGAGATCGTAGAGACGGTGCTGGTCCTTCGATAGTGTGCTTTTCAGTGAATCCGGTGTAAGTGAAGGATCTACGGGCCTGATCGCTTCGTGAGCGTCCTGTGCGCCGCCCGAGCTTCGGAACCTTCTTGGTTTTTTCGCTGTGGCGCCTTCACCCCATGTGGCAGAAATGTACTTACGGCAATCGGATATTGCCGTAGAGCTTATCCTGACCGAATCGGTTCTCATGTAAGTGATGAGTCCTGTCGATGCTTCTCCTGCTGCAGGCAGCCCTTCGTAGAGCTGCTGGGCGCAGCGCATGGTCCTGGAGGGAGCCATCGAAAGGCGCTGTGATGCAGCAGCCTGCAGTGTACTAGTTATGAACGGGGGACCCGGTTTTCGGTTGAGAGTCTTTGTTTCTACCGATGAGAGGGTCCAGTCCGCCTTCCTGATCCTCGGAAGGAGTCTGTCGACCTCTCCCCTGTCCGTGGGAGAGTGTTTCTCACCGTTTGCCGGGGCTCCGTCCACTCTTACAAGGCTGCCCCTGAACGTTGCGCCTTCGACATCGAAATCGGCAGTCACAGGCCAGTACTCCCGTGGCACAAAGGCTTCTATGTGGTCCTCTCGCTCTCTGATCAATCTAAGGGCAACCGTCTGCACTCGTCCTGCGCTCAAGCCCTTGCCAATGGTTCTCCAGAGGTAGGGGCTCACCCTGTAACCCACCAGCCTGTCCATTACCCTTCTCGCCTGCTGGGCATCGACCAGATCCATGTCAAGTCTGCTGGGATGCTTCACTGCGTCCAGAACAGCCTTTCGAGTGACAGCGTTGAACCTCAGCCTCCGAAACACCCTGTTCTCACCAGCGAGAAGCTGGGAGAGGTGCCAGCATATGGCTTCACCTTCCCTGTCCGGATCGGCCGCAAGGTAGATTGTCTTGAAACGGGAAGCTGTCTTCTTGAGCCTGGCCACCGTTTTTCTCTGCTCGGGGAGCACGGTATAGGTTGGCTTGAAGCCGTTTTCCTCCGATACACCAATGCGGTTCCTTGGCAGATCACGCACGTGGCCGACGGAAGCGATTACCTCGTATTCCGGCCCCAGATAACTCACAAGGGTCCTGGCTTTTCCCGGAGACTCGATTATCACCAGTTTATTCTTGCGCTTCGGCATTGCCCCTCTTGTCGCGACAGTGCTGAGATGTCACGTCTTCCATATTATTGAGAAAGATTCTACTGCACGGCTTCGGTCAGAGTGTCCTGTAATTCTCCGGAGACTGACTCCCAGACTGTGCCCCCCTGGCTGCCTGCGAACATCTGGAAATTCTGTGGGCTGGTTGCCGTCCGTAGTTCGCCGAATATATCGTTGGTGTACGTGAGAATGCTGGTATTCTGGAACCTGTTCTCCCTGTAATAGAAAACGAACTGGTCTACATCCGAGGAGTACAGAAAACCAGCAATGTAGTTCAGGAATTTGTACCTGTTCGTGTTATCCTCGGGATGGAGAACGGACATGGCAAGCACAACGTATCCATCAATTCTCACGAGTGTGAGTCTGTCTATGGTCAGATTGCACAGTGCTGCGTACTGCTCGATCGGAGTGGCAATGATGATGAGTTCCTCGTTCATCATATCGATCTCTCTCGATGAGAATCTTTCGACGACCTCGATGGAGTAAACCACATCCGGCTGAACAAGACTGTCGGGCAGCGTGAGTGATGTCAGACCGAGGGGATTCACGGACTCGACGACCAGGATTGTGTCCGGGAGGATCTGCAGACTGTCCGGAGAGACGACTTCGGACGTATCCGGAGTTACAGCAACCGTGTCGACTGCGGTCGTATCTACAAACGTCGTGTCGAGAGGAACCGTGCCGCTGTCTTCCCGTTCATCACCGGCAAAGAGATTCATGGGGTCAACGAAGTAGAACGCAGCTCCCAGAGCAAGCAGGATACAGACGGGAACGAGGATCTTCATCAGACCGGATTTCGAGGCTTTCTCTTTCTCTTGAACGGTCTCGGGAGCATCGGAATCGAGATGATGATCATGCTTGCTGATGTACTCCGGAGTTCCCGCAAGAGCGTGGCTGACTACTTTGCCGTCCGTAGCGCACTTCTCGCAGACATGGGCCGCCCGATCGAAGCAATCACGGCAGGTCAGGGAGCCGCAGGCCCTGCAGGGCGCAAGCTTTTCGCCATCGGTCGGTGTTCTGCCACAGACATGGCATCTATCGATCTGAAGCATTTCCTGTTTGGCAGAGGTAAGGATGAGGTCCTGCTCGACGTCTGATTCCGAGGAAGCGGAATCACTATTCCTGACCGGATCCGAAGGCGGAGGTCCAGAAGCCAGGATGTCGAATTCGAGATGTTCTTCATCGATTCCGGAAGTGAAGTCCTCTTCCGCCTCTTCTTCCTTTTCTTCCTCGATTCCCTCCCTGGCCGGTTCCTCGGGTTTCGGAGGAGGCGGTTCAGTCGTTTCGTCTATCCGCGGAAGGAGGTCGATAAACGGGTAGAGTCTTTTCTGGATATCACGGGCTTCGACCATCGGAATTGCTTCTCTGAGAACTGAAGGGGAATTCTCGACGGCTTCATCGGCTTCGGTCTCGCTCATCCCGAGACCGTTTACGAGCAGAGTCCTGACCCGCTTTTTTTCCTCTTCACGGCCCAGTCTGACCAGGAGAAGGTCTACGAGAGGTTCCTGTGCCATCAGGCCCTTCCCTCGAAGCTCATGAACTGTCTGCGGAGCCTTCCGATCACCATGCGACTGACCTTGCGGAGGGTTTCGAAAACTCCTACGCCGTCACATGCGACGGATTCGACGCAGGAAATCCTGTTCAGCCTGAGAGTTGTAATGAGTTCATCGGTTGTAATGATATTGGGAAGATCCCTCTTGTTCGCCTGAAGAATAAGGCTGACTCCCTTTCTCTTCTGACGGCGAAGGTTCTCCTTGAGATCGCGCAGGCTGTCCAGGTTTGCTTCCATTCTCTCGATCTGCGAATCGGCTACGAAAATGATACCGTCGACGCACTGGAGTATGAGCCTTCTGCTATCGGAGTACATGGCCTGCCCCGGAACGCTGTACAGATGAAGTCTTAACTTGAACCCGTTGATCTCACCCGTGTCTATGGGAAGAAAATCAAAGAAGAGAGTTCTCTCGTTGCCTGCGGCAAGGGATATGAGCTTACCTCTGGCATCTTGCGGAATCGTCTTGTGTATCCATTGGACGTTGGTCGTCTTACCGGAAAGGCCTGGACCGCAGTAGACTATCTTGCAGTCGATCTCCCTGGCACTGAAACTGACGGTTGCCATCTACGCGTCCTTCTCATCCTCGTTGTCGTCGCCTGTTTTGTCTATATCGACGTCCCTGAGGCCTCTCTTGAACTGGCTCAGTGATTTTCCCAGGGATCTGGCGATCTCGGGAATTCTCTTCGCACCGAAGAGAAGGAGGAGAACGATCAGTATCAGGATTATCTCGACTGGTCCAATTCTTCCGAACATCTAGAACCACCTGTAAAGAAAGCCCGTAACGACAAGGCCGGCAAAACTCATCAGATTAACTTTCAGAGCCAATTCCTCCAGTGCGAATCTGAAAACTACTAGATCGATCCTAAAAGGACCCAGCGACAGGTCAAGTGACCCTGCAAAGAAAGTTTTCAGGGTCGTAGAAGTATCTGGTAATATTGCACCCAGGGTTTCGCCCAGAACAGTGCCGGTGATCATTCCTGCAAGTGACAACACCACCCAGAAGCCTGATGACCTGTTGTGTAGCAATACCAGTCAACCTCCGTGAAAATCTGAATCTACCCACCAGATGCTTCCGGAACAAGCCCGAAGGGAGCGCGCTCGAGAAACCTCCTCCGGAGGAGAAGAGCGGCAAGCAACCCCGTAACCGTACCGGAAAGTATTCCCCAGGCGGTGAGTGGAACCACAATCGATCCGACAGGGATTCCGGGGATGATCAGGACTGCAACGGAAAGCTGGGCGGAAAGGCTTGCCATACTTCCGGCAATGGATATCCCGGTTACCGAGAGGATACGTCGTGCCGTGCGGGAAAGCAGACCCATGAGCAACGCTGAACTGAGTCCTCCCGCCAATGACATGAGGAAAGAGGGAGTTGCTATCGAACCGAGAAAGAGTGAGACGGCAACAACCCTCAGCAGATTCACCGAGAGGGCTCTGGCAGTTCCCATGCGGAACGCAACCATCACGGTGACTACGTTAGCGAGCCCAATCTTGAGAAACGGGAGAGGTCTGGGCAGTATGCCGTCTACAACACCCAGTCCTACGGCGATCAGGGCAAGCATCACCACCGGGGGGACTGCTTTCCCTATCCCGCATGGTTCAGGATCTGTTCTGCCGGTCATCAAGAACTTCCATACAGATCTTTTCTATCCTGCTCATCAGCATGGGACCATCGAAGAGTGAAACAGCCCTCTCCCTCGCCCCCTCCGATAGACGTGACCATTCATCACCTTCGAGAATGCGATGTACAGCACTCACAAGAGCAGCCGAATCGCCAGGTTCGATGGTCAGTCCCGATACGGAATCCTTGTTCACCCATGGCACACCGGTATCGATTGCCGTGCTTATCACTGGAGTTCCGCAGAACATTGCCTCGACCTGGACCATGCCGAATGCCTCACTTCTCAAAGTCGAGGGAAGAATCAGCGCAAGAGCGCTTCCATACAATGCGGCAAGTACGTCGTCGGATGGATCGGTGATAATCGAAACGTTGAGATTCTCGTCCTCTATCCTTTTCCTCATCATCGGCAGCAGAGGACCGCCGCCAACCATGATAAGCCTGTGATCCGATAAACTCTTCCAGGCATCCAGGAGTACATCAATTCCCTTGTACTTTCGGAACCGTCCGACGAAGAGGAAGAAATCCTCTCTTTCATCCGGCTTTCCCACTTTGAATTTCCCCGGATCTGCGCCGATCGGTACAACGCAGACGTTGGGAAGGTCTCTGATCCATCTCGAACTTTCGACGTATGCCCTCGACGTGGCGATAATTCTGTTCGCTTTGCGCAGAAACCTCTTCAGGAATGGGCCGTAAAAGGGCATGACGAAAGCCTGGCGAACGATGTCACTGTGATACGTCACCACGAAAGGTCTCGAACCGAAATTCCTGTTGAGGAGCCAGCTGATCACCGCGGTCGGGAGAGGCAGGTGGAAGTGAATAATATCCGCATCGGAACGCGATATATGCTTTCCGAAACCCGGGCACAGAGGATTCGAGAGAATTCTCAGAAGACACCTCGCGGAGATGATCCGCATTCCATCTACCGTTTCAGTTCTCATGCCGCCGGGAGAACCTGCAACCAGGACATCCACCTCGTGTCCCCTGGAAACGAAGAAGCCGCCCAGATCGTGGATGTAGCGTTCGATGCCACCCCTTACGATCGGATGAACGTCCTTGTAGACGTGCAGAACCTTCAGTGCAGAACCTCCCTGTAAACCGACAGGACTTCCTCAGCCATCTTTCTGTTAGAAAACGCACTTGCGAACTCCCGCAGCTCGTCGGAACAGGGCGATGAGCCAAGAGCGCTGTGCACTGCTTCGGCAATCGACTCCGGTGAATCACCGCAGGAAGCAGCCGCTATCCCGCCGTAGACCTCCTCGAGTGCGGCTGCAGGGCCGATAACGAATGGTACACCGGCCGATGCGGCTTCGAGGGGAGGAAGACCGAATCCTTCGTAAAGAGAGGGGTAGACCAGTAATCGCGAAGCGGAGACAGCGCTGCGGAGCACCTCTTCCGGGAGAGAGCCTGCCCAGCGGACACCGGGCTCCGTGAGGAGACGCTTCCGAAGAGATCGTTCACCCCAGCCCCACCTGCCGGCGATGACCAGTGTGAAGCCCTCCAGCTTCGGCAGGAGGATTCGCCAGGCGTCAAGGAGAGCTGAAATGTTCTTTCGAGGCTCAATGGTGCCAACCGAAATAAGGTAGGGTTCTCCATCGGAGGGGAAGAGCTTTCCGGATAGCTGTTGAGATGAAGTGAAGTCGGGGGTGGACAGGTAGATCCTTCTGATTCGAGAAGGTTCGAGACCGAGAAGCCTGACGGCTTCCCTTCCGGTGAAATCGCTGTCGACAAGCACCATGTCCGCATTCCTCGCCGTCTTCCCGAAATGTGTCCTGTAGTAGAGCGAGCGGATTCGGGGAAACCAGTCCGGTCTGTGGAGAAAGGCGAGATCATGGAGTGTCACGACGAAAGGAATTCCATCCGGTGCCCTCCCCCCGAATGCAGGAAGGTGAACCAGACCGGGGCTGAGGGCGGCAAGCATGGCGGGAATTCTGATATTCTCTCTGAACACTTTGCGAAGACCTCGCGGATAGCCTTCCGCCGGAACGTCCTTCGGGTCGAAGAGGCCATCTCCAGTGGCGACTCCTACACCAGGGAATGGAATCTGGGAAAGACCATCTATCAGCCTTCTGAGGTACACTCCGGTCCCTCCCATGTTGCCGAGAGAAGACCCGTATATTACCGCGTCATAAATCAATGACGGAGTTGTCTCCGGTGTTAACTGACTGGAGATGACCCTCGACGACAACATCGTTGCCGACAAGGGAGTGTTCGAGAATTGCAGATGTTATCCTCGAATTCGACCCAACAATGCTGTCGGATACAACCGATCTCTCGATGATGCTTCCCGGGCCGATCGAGGCGTATGGGCCTATTACGGACGAAGAGAGTCTTGCATCGGAAGAAACGAAAGATGGTTGTATGACGATGGAATCACCAAGCAGTTCCTGAGATGTTTCCTGAGGACGAGCATCGAGAAGAATCCTGTTCGTTTCCAGCATGGTTTCGACGTTTCCGCAGTCGAACCAGCTCTCGACCTGAAATGTGCCGAATTCCTCGCCGCAGGCAAGCATGTTCTGCATGGCATCGGTGAGCTGGAACTCACCTTTCGTTCTTCGACCGGAATCGACAAGACTGCTGCAGGCGTCCATCAATCCTGAACCGGAATTGAAGCAGTAAATCCCCACTATTGCTATATCACTAACGAATTCTGCGGGTTTCTCGACAAGCCTGACGACTCGTTCACCTTCCATAACGACAACACCGAAACGCCCTGGATCCTCAACGGGCCTGACACCGATGATGTTACGGGAGCCACTCCCGAGTGAAGACAGATCTGCTTCGAAGATGGTATCACCCAGCACGACCATCGTCCTCGAGTCATCACACCAGGGTGAAGCCAGCAGTAGGGCGGCCGCCAGACCATCCATACTCTCCTGTACCGCGAAATCGACGGGCATATCGTACCTGTTCTTCGTCCATTCGACGATCTGGTCACCGAGGTGGCCGACGATGAGGGTGAGCCTTTCTATTCCGGCCGGAATGAGCCTGTCAATGATGTGAGCGAGAATGGGGCGCCCCGCGACGGGAAGGAGGGCTTTGGGAGTTGAATAGGTATGGGGCCTGAGTCTGGTTCCCTTGCCGGCAACCGGAATGATCGCATGCATCAGTTCTCCCCCATCTCGTCGTGGTCGTCCTCCAGCAGGATATCAGGATAACTTCCTGCAACGAAGTTTCTGACCAGCTCTCTTATCTGCCTGCCTGATTCCATTTTGAGTGCCTTCTCCACCAGACTCCTCGATCCATCCATTGTCACGACGCTGATCATCTTCTTTACATCGGGAATCTGGGTAAGCGCTACGCTGAGCTCGTTCACGCCCAGGCCGAGCAATAGAGGAACGGCCAGAGGATCACTTGCTATCTGCCCGCAAACCCCGACCCATTTTCCATGAGATTTGCAGTACCTCGCGACATGATCTATCTGCCTGAGTACGGTTGGATGCAGAGAATCGAACAGGTGCGCAACGTATGGGCTCCCCCTGTCAACGGCCAGCGTGTACTGGGTCAGGTCGTTGGTTCCGATGGAGACGAAATCGACGTAAGGCAATAGCAGATCGATTCCCAGGGCTGCCGCGGGAGTCTCGACCATTATCCCCACCGGCATGTCCTCGTCAAAGGGAATCCCTTCCTCCCTGAGATCTTCTCCGATTTCGGCGATGTGCTCTTTCAGCTTTGTAACCTGGAACACATCGGTGACCATGGGAACCATCAGCCATGCATTGCCCGCAACCGATGCTCTGAGGATTGCGCGGAGTTGAACTCTGAATCGCTCGGGTTGATCCAGGCAGACCCTGATAGCCCTCCATCCGAGAAACGGATTCGCTTCAACGGCACCCAGATCGTTCAGGAACTTGTCACCGCCGAGGTCGAGGGTCCTGATTATGACAGGATCGGGCTTCAGGAGTTCGAGTACGTGCCTGTAGGCGAGGTAGTGATTCTCCTCTTCGTTCTCCATATCGGGATAAAGAAGACCAAGGAATTCGGTTCTGAACAGACCTACTCCCGCTCCCCCGTAGCGTTTGACCTGCTCGGCTTCCTGCGAGAATTCGATGTTCGCCGAGAGTTCTATGGAAACACCGTCCAGTGTAACCGCAGGGTCCGAGGCGTTCAGGGCGATGTCAGCCTCTGCCTCTTCGTATCTGCACTGCAGTTCACGGTAGAAGCGCAGTTCTTCCTTGTCAGGGTTGATGATCACCCTGCCATGGATTCCGTCTACTATGATGGTATCACCGGGCTGCGTGTGTTCGGCCACATCCTTGAGGGCTACTACCGCCGGTATTCCCAGGCTCCTTGCCAGAATGGCAGTGTGTGAGGTTCTTCCGCCCTTGTCGGTGACTAAGGCAAGAACCTGTTTGCTGGAGAGCCCTGCCGTCTCGGATGGGTCGATGTCCCTCGCGACGAGGACCACTGGTTCGATCACTTTTCCGAGAACCTCACGCTCGGTTCCGAGGAGTCTGGAAATAACCCGCCTGCCGACATCCCTGACGTCGGCCGCTCTCTCCCTCATGTAGGAGTCCTTCAGCTGCATGAAACGCTTTACCACGTCGCGGAGAACTTGACTGACAGCATATTCAGCGTTTACCAGGTCGTTCCTGATCCGTGAATGGACTTCCTTCTGCATTGTGGGATCATCCAGGAGAAGGATATGGACTTCGATGATCTGTTTGCCCTCGAGTACATCACCCAGATCTGATGAGATCGATTCGAGTTCTTTGCGGGTCTCCCCGATAGCTCGGTCAAATCGCTCTATCTCAGCCTTCACGGCACTCTTGCCGGAAAGAACATGCTTGGCGATTCGAAGTTCCCCGACGTTGAGCAGGAACGCGGGACCTATCACGATGCCCGGGGATGCGGGTGTGCCGTCGAATAAAACCTTCATCAGACCATCTCTTCCCCGAAGCCTGTTTCGAAGAGATCGGCCAGTGAATCGACTGCCTTCCGCTCGTCCGAACCGTCAGCGTTGATGCCGACCTCAGTGCCTGCGCCCGCTGCGAGGGTCATGACCCCCATGATACTCTTGGCGTTTACCTGATCGTGTCCGACGACAAGGGATATCTCGCTCAGGAACGTTGATGCGAGCTTGACTATCTGTGCCGCCGGCCTTGCATGTATGCCAAGCCTGTTCGGCACTGTCACAGTCGTGCTGAACACCGATTAGCCTTCCTTTTCGGGTTTCTCTCCGGTCATTCGTTGGATCAGGGCCCTGTTCAGCTTCCTTGCCGGGTTCATACCCCTCTTGTCGAGGATATGGTTGAGAACTGCCACTTCGAGAAGGAGTGACAGGTTTCTTCCGGGAAGCACGGGCAGAATTATAAGTGGAATCGATACGTCGAGTATACTGGCTTCGGTTTTAGACAGCCCCGTGCGATCGAGGTTCTGAACTTCCGACCATGCCTGAAGCCTGACTTCGAGGTCGACCTGCTGACGTTCCTTTGTGGACCTGATACCGAAGAGATCTGCGATGTTAACCATCCCGAGACCCCTTATCTCCATGTGATAGCTCATCAGTGTATCCCCTGAGCCTACGAGCTTGTCGGATACTCTGCGAATCCTGACCATGTCGTCGGCAACGAGACGGTGTCCTCTCTCCATGAGACCGAGAACCGCTTCACTCTTCCCGATCGAACTCTTACCCGTACAGAGAAGTCCGACTCCGAAAACGTCGACAAGCGTGCCGTGCACCGATTCCACCGGGGAAAACACCTCGGTCAGGTAGTCTCCCAGATCATGGATGAGCGGTGTTGTGTCCCTCGATGAGATGAAGAGAGCCGCCCCCGAATCGCGAGAGGCTTCGAGCAGTTCGGGCGGAGGTTCAAGGCCCTTCGTAACCATGCTGCAATTCACTGGAAACCGGAACACGTTTGAGATAGCTTCTTTCCGCAGCTTCGGATCGAGCATGTTCAGGAGGGTGATCTCGGTCTCGCCGAATATCTGTATCCGCTCGTATAAAAAGTTGTGAGTGTAGCCGGTAAGACAGAGGCCCGGCCGGCTGATGTCGGGAGAGGTTATCAGCCTGTCGAAGCCGGTGTCTTCTATGGCGGAGCTGAGCTTCAGTTTTTTTCGCAGCGCTTTCAGAATGCTGGCCGCGGTTACGTTCTCGGAATCGGGATAGAGATCGCTCAGTGGGGCTACACTCCCGCTTCCATGAGTTCGACGACCTGACTCGTACCGCCGGGAGTTCTGTACACCGCATTCACGCTGTTGGTCTCGGTGTTGAAGAAAACCAGGTAGTCATCCCCGTCGACCTCGAATTCGGTCATCGCGTTGTTCGTGGTAAACCTCGGGAGCAGTGTGCCGTTCTCTACGAGAAGGATTTTGTTGAGTTCTGACATTTCCACGGGAACGTAGTAAGTGCCTTTTTTGCCGTTGCCTCCGCCCCTGTGAGGGTGACCGTGAATTCTGTCCTTGAACCTCCTGATCTGTCTTTCGAGGCTGGATACGCATTCGTCTATCGCGAAGTACATGTCGTGCGATTTCGATCTGGAGTCCAGCCTTAGCCTGTCGCCCCTGACAGAGATATGTGCATGGTTCAACCCGGCAGTGAACTCCAGGATGACGTGCACATCATCTATACCATCGTAGAATCTTTCGAAAGCAGAGATTTTATCTTCTACGTGAGTCTTCAGCGCATCCGTGAGATCGAAGTGCCTTCCGCTGATATCGATGTTCATACTCTCTCCCTTCAGGGCAAGAAATGCCCCTCTCGAACTGCTTCGGATATGTTCCCTGGTATGAAAAAGACCGTCTCCGGAATAGCCTTCAGCTACAGCGAAAAACGGTTTCTCTTTAGGTGTCATTGCCACGGAGAAATAATATCTCACTCACCTTTCCCGGTCAACCGGAGATAGTCCGATCATGTCCGGGGGTTCCAGAAAAGCATTCGGGAACGGTTAACCCTTCCCGGTATCCGTTCCCAGCCTGAGTTCCTTGATTCTCGAGAGCAGTGTGCGGTAGCTGACCTTGAGAATCTCCGCGGCTTTTTTCCTGTTGCCATCGGTTTCCAGAAGAGTGGAGAGAATCATCTCCCTCTCACGCTCTCTCGCTACCCTGTTCGCTTCCTGGAGAAGACCCTCTTCCGGGGCGGAGCCGTCTCCTATCTCGAGGAGAGTGGAATCGATAACATCCTGCTGCGCAAGAGCGGCTGCTCTGAGAACGATGTTCCGCAGTTCCCTTACGTTCCCTGGCCAGTCGTACCTTGCCAGCAAGGACATGGCCTGTTCCGAAATGGTCAGGTTGTCGTAGCCGCACTGTCTCAGGAAATACTTTGCGAGTTCGGGGATGTCTTCCGCTCTTTTCCTCAGGGGCGGGAGGGTAACAGGAAACTCACTGATCCTGTAGTAGAGATCCTTCCGGAACAGTCCCGATTCAATCGAAGCTGTGAGATCCCTGTTGCTTGCGGAGATAACCCTTACTTTTGCGTGGAGGAGCTCGGTTCCGCCAACTCTCGTGTACTCCTTCTCCTGGAGAATACGAAGCAGCTTCCCCTGGAGAGAGGGTGCAAGGTCTCCCACTTCATCGAGGAGAATCGTGCCGCCGTCCGCAAGTTCGAATCTGCCGATACGCCTGGCATCCGCACCGGTGTAAGCCCCCTTCTCTGCGCCGAATAATTCACTTTCCATGAGATTAGCGGGAATTGCCGCACAGTTTACGGGTATGAAAGGTCCATCCTTCCAGCGGCTTTCGGAATGGACCATTCTTGCAAGGAGCTCTTTTCCGGTTCCGCTTTCGCCCAGAATCAGCATGTTCAGATCCGTGACCGCTCCCTTCATCGCCCTGTCAACCTCGCGGGACAGAGACCGGGAAGTGCCTATCATGCTGTTCTCATGAGATGCTGCGTGACGTCTTACGAGCCTGAGAAGGTTCTCGAGCTCGAACGGTTTCGTGATGAAGTCACGCGCACCGCGTTTCATCGCCGACACAGCCATCTCTATCGTTCCGAATGCAGTCATGAGTATCACGGGAGTGGATGGCGTTGCCCCGCGTGAATGACTGAGTACTTCGTTCCCGTCGATGGAGCCCGGCAGACACACATCGGTGAGAATCATGTCGAATGGGAACTCGGTCGAACTTATTTCCCGGACCGCACGTTCGCCGCTGGGAACGGCAGTCACTTCCCATCCATCCTCGGTGAGAGCGGTGCTCAGCATTACCCTCATGCCCCGCTTGTCCTCGACGAGCAGTATCCTGTTCAATTCGTCTCCTTAACGAGGGGAAGCCTGATGCTCACGATTGCGCCCTTGCCATCGGCCTTTCGGCAGGCTGTCACCTTCCCTCCAAATGCTGCTATTATCCTTCTGGTTATGGTGAGACCGATCCCCATGTTGCCTTCGCTGCGTTTCGTCGAATAGAGCGGTCTGAAAAGGATTTCGGTGTCCTCTGCAAAGCCCGGGCCATCGTCTTCGACGAGAAGGATGAACTCCCCTGCAGTGCACGAGAGGTTAACCTCTATTCTGCTGTCCGGATCCGCTTCGATTGAGTTCCTGAGCAGGTTGCTGATGCACCTGCTCATCAGTAGACGGTCAACCGAAACCGCCCCTGAAATATGCTCCGTCGATACCCCGCACCGGTCACCCATCTCTTCGCATAGTTCTCTGGCAAGTTCATGCAGTTCTTCCACCGGTACGACCGTCGAAACAGGTTTCCCGGATCCGGCAAGGGCTTTGAACGACTCTACCGTCTGCCGTGCGGAGTCGATTTCCACTTTGGCCTCTGAGAGTATTGACATCGTCCGCTCGTCGCTGTGTCCCTTTCCAAGCAGCTCTATGAAGCCCGAAAGAGCACAGAGTGTGTTTCCGACTTCGTGGGAAATGCCTGCTGACACCGAACCCAGATCAGCCATTGCGGTTTCCTCGGCTATCCTTCTCTCCAGTTCGGCAAGCCTTGTCACGTCCGTGAGCAGGATAACCGTTTCTCCGGTATCGGAACATGATATGGAGACGTTCAGTATTCTTTTTCCCGCATCGGAGGGAATTTCTATCTCGGTCTCGAGTGTTGTTCCCTCGAATGTGTTCAGTACTCTCTTCATTCTCGACCCGGTCTCCGACCTGTCGAGTGGGAACCCGGCGCCCCTGTCATCGGGAACCAGATCGAAGAGTTCTCTCGCCGGGTCGTTGAAGAAGACAAGGTTTCCCTCATCGTCCAGAGCGAGTACGGACGAACGGATGGCGGAGAGTAGAGCTCCCGCTCTGGATTCGGCAGCATCAGCCCTTTTCTCGGCTTCTTTCCTCAGCAGCTCCAGTTCCCTGTCCCTGTCTTCCAGGAGTTCGACAACACGATGAAAAGATGCCCGCGCGGTGTCAGGATTTCTACCTGCTCCCTCCTCGAGCCTGTCGGCTTCGCCGAGAATGGCCTTCAGAGGGGCCAGGACCCGCCTCTTCAGGTATCCGGGGGTGAATATGGCTATTATGGTCAGACCGGCCGCAAGCACCGCCAGACCCGTCATCAGGAGCATGTTGAAACCGGATGAAAGCGGGTTCACCGGTATTACACCTACCATCAGCGGACTATCGGGGATACTGTAGAAGACCCAATCGTCCTGCCTGAGCGGAAGTATTCCCGAGGAAAGGGGCTCAACACTTAGAAGCGGGTTGAAAAGGCTGTCCGCGACAACGACTGCGTCTATTGTTTCTCCGAGAACAAGACCGTGTACGGCCCCCCTCAGATCTTCGTATCCGGGATCAGGGGGAAGGTTCAGGGCAATGGACGACACCGTGTACATGGCCAGAGCGCTGGATCTGTTCGCAGAATCCTGAATGACGAGAAGTGTTATCAGCAGTGAAGCAACAGCGGAAAGCGCTGCAGCTCCGGCAACCATGCCGGTGAGCAGCTCTACTCCCAGTACGAACCTGGCCTTCTTCACAGCAGCCCTTTCATCAAGAGAAAGCTCCTGTAACCTTTCAGGAATGCTGTGTTCCCCGTCAAGGCAGCCTTCAGCAGGTGCAGAGGCAGCCAGAATGCAGTCGAGAGTCTGGCAGGGGGCGTTCTGAAGTGCCTGTGCATGAATATGAATCTGTTTCTCTCCCGTAGAGAGTCCGATTCGGGTGACAGCCGCATGGTTGCTGCATGTTCATGCTGTACCTCGACTCCCGGTATTCTGAGAACCTTCATCCCGAGCTTGAATGCTCTGGCTCCGATGTCGGCATCCTCCCAGTATATGGGTGCATAGATCGTATCCAGACCGCCGAGTGACTCCCATGAGGTACGCCTCCAGAGGCTGCAGGCTCCCGATGGATACGGAACACCGTCACCGCCGAGCGAAGTAGATGCCAGACCCCTGCTGAACATGTAGTTCACCTTACTCTCGTCCGAGCCGTCGGGCCGCCTTATCCGGGGAACTGCTGCGCAGTAGTACTGTGGAGCCTTATGCAACTCCTCTGCAAGTGTCGAAAGAGCCCCCTCGGGTAGAAGAACATCATTGTTCAGCAGCAGGAGCATGTCTCCCGAAGACTCACGCATTCCGATGTTCACCGCATGACAGAATCCGGGCTCGCCCTGCCTTGTGATGAATCTGACTTCCGGAAATTCGACCGGTCCTTTGACTGCCGTCTCGTCATCGGAGCAATCGTCCACCACGATCAGCTCTCCCCCGTTTCCCAGGTCTGCCAGTACTGCGGGGAGGTACTTCCGGAGAAAGCACAGTCCGTTTCGGGATGGAACCACTACCGAGAGCTTCATCTCACTCGAACCTCTATCCTGTCCAGATAGAGCCCGAACAGGAGCCCCTGGTCATCTGCCCATGGTACAGGCTCTATGACTAGTGGATTGCCCTGCTCATTGCACAGCACACACGACAGGGTCGTATCGGCAAGATTTTCGGGGATTCTGTCTATCTCTCTGCCCCGCCTGAACATGCTCACCCAGGAAGGAGGCGGTCGTGTTTCCGAATCGAGGAATGCAGTGAACGTACTGCTTCCGCACGAGATAACTATACCCGGACATTCGGTATCGGAGGCGAAACCTCTCAAAACGATCGCTACCGTCACGGAATCACCGTTTCCCGGAGGAATATCAAGAGTTATGCGGTCAGATGGATGCTCGAGATGGAGCATCAGCTGTCTGTCGAAAAGCCAGTAGTTCCTGCGATCGGGGTCAACGTCAGAAGGGTAGATGACACATCCGGTCCTTTCGCAGGCTCCCAGATCCTCGGCTTCCCACGAAGAGGGAGCAGTTCTGACAACGGATCCGACTGCTATGGATGCTGCCAGAAGCGCAAATAAGACTCCCCACCTCGTCCTCTTCACCAGAATTATGAGGGATGAGAAGAAGGCTCCCCAGATCAGGAAAGGCGGCAGGGCCGGCCTTACCTGTGTAGGAAGCCATGCGGTCAGGGAGTGGGATCCGCCGGAGAAAAGTTTAACCAGAGCGTCGGTACCGTCAGCGTGGTTGAACCTCAGCCATGGGTCGGCTATGCAGAGGGCGGTGACCATCAGAGATAGCCACAGCAACACCTTCGCCGATGGTTTGTGGAGCAGCATGGAGGCAGACGCGAGCATGAAAGGCAGCAGGGGAATGAAGAACCTTCCAGGAGGGGTGGGCAGACCGTGCCACCCGGCAGGCATCCAGAGGAAGAGAACCGCGATGTAAATGAGGGATGGGAGTCCAAGGGTAAGGAAGAGGTCTGGAAACCTTCTTCGAAGTTCTGGAATACCGGCAAAGGACAGAAGCAGCCACGGAGCTTTCCAGATCAAACCCGCTTCGATATCGAGCAGGGCTGCAAACGGTGCGAGAACGAGTGAACCTGTCCTTTGCGTGATGTTAGTCCAGACCAGCATGATCACACCGGTGTTACCGTACCGGTTCCAGAAGAGATTGCCGCCGAGCAGGAAGAAATCAGCGACGAGCACCATCGCGGCTCCCCCGATGACGAGGGCGAGTGCCCTGAACTTCCATTGAGAGGGGAGCCTGATGAACCATACGAGGAAGAGTCCCGCCCCCAGAAAGAAGAAACGGAATTTGATGGCTGTGAGTACTAGTGTGACCAGGATTACGATGGGAAGCCCAAGCCTGCCTTTCATTCCCCATAACGCCCCTGCGCAAAAAAGTCCCAGTGCAAGCCAGCCAGGATACAGGAGACCGAGTATGCCTGCCCCGGGCAGGAGAACCATGCCCATGAGCGCGAGTTTACCGCCGGAAGGGACATTCGCCCTTCTGTAGATGAGGGCCAGGAGAACGGAAGATGCCAGCGCCATCAGAAAGGAAACCGTTCTCACACCGATTACCCCGAGAGGGTATCCCGGTAGAAGCAGCAAGGGAAAAGCCTTCGTGTGGTGGGATTCCCCCCCCTCCATGTCACCAGTCTGTCCTCCTGGCTCACCGAATACTTCCGATCCGCCCCCGGCAAGATCCTCTGTCAGGGCGCCGTAATGAGGTTCGTCTCCTTCGAATGGAACCAGCAGAACGCTGAGCAGGAAGAGAGGGACCGCAGCCCTTGCGGGACCCCAGATACCTTTTCCGGCCAGTGACAGCATCGCCGGAAGCATCCCCAGGACAGCAAAGGAAACCGCAAGCAGCTCGACAACCCGGCCGGTATGCCAGAAGACAGAGAGCAGGACGAACATCGTCAGGAACAGTACGGAGAGCCGGTGAACCCTGAGCCTCCCGGATACAAGGGACAGGAGAGCCCATGCGAGCGGCACAAGCCTTCCATGGGTGCCGGGAGCCGGCATTCCGGTGATTCTCCAGACTGCGAACACGAGGATTCCCGCGAAAAGGGGGAAGACTGCCCCCTGGTACCTGCGGAGGAGTGCAGTCAGTCTCATGATCCTTCCTTCGGTGATGTCCAGCAATGCCCGAAGTGGATAATCGTATGCTCGAACGCAGCCCATGGCCTGGATATCCACACACGAACGGTATCGCCGGCGTTGAAAGGAACGTTCAGAGTGTCCCTCCCTGCTCCGAATGTGATGCTCTGCTCCCCCGTCAGGATTGTGCCGACGGGCAGATCATCCCTGACACCTCCCGCATCCACCGGTACGTGCAGGACTCCCCCGTCCGTGGACGAAGTTCTGAAGAGGACTGCCGGTGATCCCGCAGTCAGGGCCGGAACGTAAGTCCATGCAAGACGATCCTCGATATGCCGTTCCTGTGCTACCCGTTCCGGATGAAGGCGCGCATCGGGCAGACCGGCTATTACGAGGCACAGGATCAGCCCAGGCGCCATCGTGGCGAGTCTCCACTTCCTGCTCGGGGGAAACACTGAAATCGCAGAAAGGATCAGGATGAACATCAGACCGCTAACCGAACCCTGCAGCGCCGCGAGCAGGATCGAACATAGTCCCGTTACTCTGATGAGCAGAGATTTACCGTTCAATACGAGCAACATTCCTGACGCCATCACAAGCGCTGATGACTGTGAATCGAGGGGCAGAACGGCAGCGATCGCCAGAAGGAGCAGACATACCCTCATGAATAGATTCTCCCGGAGCTGGAGAGCAGGCGGAAGGGCACCGGCGATCAGTCCGGCGGAAAGCCATGAAAAGCTCCTGGTGAGCAGAAGGAGTATCGACAGGATGAGCCAGGCTCCCAGCCTGACATGCAGCTTTGAGCTTTTCCTCATGTCAGCGACGGTGAACAATCTTTTTTACCTCCGCAGTGGCATCGTACTCATCCATTGAGAGATAGAACTTTGAACCGGCAGGGGCAACTCCTGTTTTCAGATGAACCACTTCCCCGGGCATGCTGTTCCATCGTGTGAGGACATCTCCCCTCTCGTTCCTGATGGAGCCGCTCCTGCAGCGGTCAGGCGTGACCAGTTCCAGCGATATCACTCCCCTGGCCTTCGAGAGTATACAGCCATACTGTGTAATGAAGAGCCGTCCATCCCTCTTCGAGAAACCTGGACCGGCCTCCAGAACGCCGTCCGGATCCAGATTATCTCGAAGCGCACTGCGGGTCAGAGGAAGCTCCATCGGTCTGGACTGCAGCATGGAAAGCACTTCACCTGACAGCCGGACAGGTGTGCACGGAATGGAGCATGCTCTTCTAACGGCTCCAATTCTCCATTTCCAGGGAATGCGTCTGATAATTCCGTGGGCCCGAATCCTCAATTCCCGCTTCCACCAGTACGGAGGAAGGGTACATGAGCGGGATCCGAAGTACCTTCGCGTCAGGTAGACGGATGACTCCAGTTCCCATTTCGCTGCCCTCTCCCTCGAACTGGATGCTCCCGCTCTGTGAAGCGCGGTCGCTGCCGTCGCAAGGCTGAACCGCCAGCCAGCAGATGCCAGTCTCATGGACAGATCGACGTCCTCGAAGTACATGAATATTTCCTCGTCAAAACCGGAAACCTCCTGGAGTGCAGCCGTTCTCCACAGTGAGACCGCTGCGGTTACCCCCGGAACGCGTACCGGATCTCCCTTCGCGGCGCCGGAAGAGAAGTGAAGGAAATTAATGTCATAACCTTCTCCGTAACGGGTCATGGATACACCCTTGCCCGCAGAGAGCAGCGGCCAGTCCCATATCTTCAGAGTTGGCTGTACGGCTGCTGTTTTCTCGTATCGGTCCATTACCGACAGCAGGCTCTTCAGTGATTCGGGTTCCATCCTTGCATCGCTGTTCAACAAGAGGATGAAGGGTGTGGTAACCTCTTCGAGCGCTCTGTTGTTGCCCCAGCCGAAACCTCCGTTTTGAGACATTCTTTTGATTCTGGCATCCGGGATGAGACTGGCTGCCAGATCTGCGGTGTCATCGGTTGAATTGTTGTCTACCAGGATGATATCGCACTCATCGGATAGGCCGCGAAGGGTGTCTGCAAGATCGGGAATCAGACCGGCTGAATTCCAGAGAACCGAGACAACCGTTACACTCCTGCTCACCGTATCCCCTCTTTCGTCAGGCATCCTGCGATTCGACTGTAGAACCTGTCGGTAACCCTGTCCCAGGTGTATCTGCCTTCGACGAGACGTTTCCCCTTTTTCCCCATCTCCCTTCTGAGACCTTCCGAGTCGATGAGGACACCCAGCCTGGATGCGAGCGTCTCAGTATCATCGAAACCGACGAGAAATCCTGTCTCCCCGTCTGCGATCAGATCCGGCATGGCGCCGGCCCAGCATCCCACTACGGGTAACCCGCAAACCCAGGCTTCGAGTAGAACTATGCCGAAGCAATCAAGCCGCGACAGCAGGGCAAAGACGTCTGCTGCCGCTATGAGATCAGCCCTTGTCTCACGTTTCACCATTCCCGTAAGAATCAGCCTGCCCGGCGGGATCTGCTCTGCGATGCTTCGCAGAAAAACATCGAAATCCGGCATTCTCGGTCCGGCAAGAACGAGTGTGAAGTCCATTCCGTTCCTCCAGAGATCCAGGCTGGATTTCAGGAGGGCAATCGTTCCCTTCTCTCGCGAGAGCGCAGTCAGTGTGAGGATTACTCTCGCATCCTCCGCGATACCCAGCCTTCTCCTTCCGGCAATCCTCGAAGCCCCCTCGAATTCCCGGGGATCCACTCCGCTGCCCAGAACGAGAACCCTCTCCGGGTCCACACCGAGGTCGACGTAGACATCTCTCTCGAAACGATTCTGAGCTACGACTACACTGCTCTTCCGAAGGATTTCCGGTTGACATCCCGCAAGGTAGCGAATCTCCGCCGTTCTTCTGAAGCGTTCACCGAGATTCCCGTGGGGAACCGCCGCGAGACCTGCTCCCCTTTTCGAAGCGTATCCGAACCCTTCCCACAGAAGGAAAGGCATCGCGTTCGCGTGGACGAAATCGAACTCCCTGTCTCTCCCCAGCCGCGAGTGGAGTCCGGGCAGGAAAGGGTTAGGGTAGAAGAACCTGTCCTCTCCACAGGGCATCAGCCTCCGCAGCGTTCCCCGCAGAAGGTTCTGGAGAGGAGGATGAAGGACTCTGAATCGCACGATTCGGACTCCGTCTCTGTACGACTCGGGTGAATCGACTGATTTGCCCCGGTTCGAGACAAGCCAGGACATATCCCATGCATCCGTCGAGTACACCGTGCTCTCGTGCCCCCATCGCTGAGCAGCAACGGCATGCTCCCAGACGTAACGCTCCGCGCCGCCGTGATACGGCCAGGTCCTGTGGACGAGATGGAGTATTTTCATTCGGATATGCTCCTGTAGAACGCCGCGGCATTCGATGCGACCTCTTCCCAGGTTCGTCGGTGAACGCTTTCAGACATTTTCCTGAGCATCGACAGGTGCTCATCGTCCTCGAGGTGCGATATGGCTCTGCGCCAGGCGTGAGCGTCATCCGGATCGAGCAGCAGCCCACCGTCTCCCACGGTTTCGGGAAGCGCTGCAGCATTGCTGCAGAGAAGAGGTCTGCCGCAGGCCATGGCTTCGAGTGCCGGGAAACCGAGGCCCTCATACCTGCTGGGGAGCAGAACGGCTCTGGCTCCCCTGTAAAGGCTCAGGAGGTCTTCGTCAGATATCCCCGAAAAGATTCGCAGCCACGGAAGACCTGTATCGATATCCAGTTCTCCCCACTCCTCTGCTCCCACCATTACGAGGGGATAGTCGAAACCGTCATCGACGCAGGCTGAATAAACCTCAAGAAGGAAGGGAATGTTCTTTCTCGGAACGAAGCTGCCCACGTGCAGAACGAATCGTTCCCTTTCGAGACCGTTTTCCGCAAGGAATTCCGGGTCTGGTTCACCCGGCACGAAGATTGGTCCCGCAGCGCCGCCGGCGATGCCTACCGTCCCGCTTTCAAGGGAAAAGTATGATTCCGCCTCGCCGGCTGCCCATCGGGAGATGGCAATCAGCCTGGAGCCTTCCTCCGTCAGCTGCTTCTCCCTGGCTCCGTACGAGACGGTCTCCAGCGTATGCCATTTCTCATGTTGAATTGCGGAGAGATCGAACGTTGTCAGCACGGATGTCCATCCCCGGGGACAGACTGGCTGGACCCCGCTGTGGTGGAAAATTCCCTTCTTCCCCAGAAGAGTACTCAGCCTCCTGCCTCTCGAACGCAATTCCCGCGAATATCTTATCGGCAGCCGCCTCAGAAGGGGAATCCCGAGGTAGAGCGGATTACCGAGGGTCAGATCCGGCTCGGCAGGCAGCGGAGGCGTCCCCGGTCTGGCAGCGGGAATATCGAGGGTGCGAAATCTCAGCCCTTCCTCCCGCGAGTGGGCGTGAAGGCTGGACGCAAGCAGTGTCAGGTATTTGCCCACACCTCCCCTGCTGTGAGCGGCAGGAGTCATGTCCAGTACGACATCGAGCATTTCACTCACTCTTCGCTCCTCCAGATCCAGAGCGAGTCATCGGTATCGAATCCCTCGAAAAGGGGGGAAAACCTGGAGTCAAAGATCTCCCTTTCCCGATCGGAGAACATCCACCTGTTGTAGACGATCAGCTTTGCACCCGTGGCAAGCGCATCCTGCCGGTCCGGGATTTCCGAAGTCTCGAGCCGGAACGGCGTGAGATTCTCCGGTATTATGCTGCTCCCGGGTCTTACCATGAAGCTCAGTAATCTGGGCAGACCGTCGGATACCTGGAAGAAACTGTACCTTCTCACGTGCGGGGAGGACGGAACCTCCAGCAAGGGACCTTCAGATTCCCCCATCCGTTCGTACTCCTCCGGAATGAAACCCGAAATAACCGCAAGAGAAGGGAGCATCAGTTCAAGAACAAGACAGCTGCCGAGCACGAGCTTCCATTTCAGTCGAACCGCCGAAAAATACCGTCCGGCCTCCAGTGCGATGAAGAATCCCGCAAGCAGGGCAAACCTCGATGGAGATCTTGCTCCTTCGAGAAGAGGAGCCAGCAGGATCAGCCTGTAAGGAAGAGGTATCCCCCGGGGCCGGCCGAAGATACGCAGCTCGGGTCCAAGGGTGAGAAGCGCCAGAATCAAGATCAGCCCCGCAAGTAACCATTTTCTACGCTTTACCACCGACAGAATGAAGATACCCATGAGTGTAAGACCGGGTGTAACCACACCCTCAAAGGAATTCGACATCCATGAGAACCTGGCCGGAATTGACAAAAGCCTGCCGAATATGCCGTAGGGAGACGGAAGGAGCCATGCCTGAGGGTCGGCAGCCCAGTACACCGCTTCCCGCCAGGAAAGAGCCGGGGTATCACTTCCGAGCCCTGGTGAAGTCATGAAGAACGCTCCGGCAGCTATTACTGACGCGAGGAAAGCAGGCACCAGCATGCATATCCTGTACGCCTTGTGATCCATCTCATTCAAGCTGAGGAGTATGGTTGCCAGGAGGCCGAATCCTCCCAGCATGGCAAAGTATGCGCTCTCGAGGCATGCAAGCAGCGAGAAGAGCACGACCAGGATGAGCTGCCAGGCTTTTCCCTCCGTCAACCAGGCTCTGATCGAACCAAGGCTGAAGGCAAGATACCCGAGCGAAGCGATCTGATAGTGTTGCCCCATGTGGGCTATTCTTGATGGAAGCCATGCAAGGGCAAGTGCTGCAAAGAAACAGCCGACGGTATCCAATCCCCACTGTCTTGCGGCCCAGAAGGCTCCACAGGCTGCCAGAATCGTGCCGAACAGAATGGACAGGTTGTATGCCGTCACGGGACTCTTTTCGGATAAACCCGTCAGAGCCATGAGCCAGGTATCGGGCCATCCGATATTCTGAAACGCAACCGTTGCGCCTTCGGGATAGAAAGTCAAAGGGCAGAATCGAGGGTCTGCTCCCATCCGAAGCGCTTTTCCTACCCACCAGAAATGCCAGACACAATCGTACACATCCGAATCACCGGAGATAATCGCTTCGTCCGCAAGTTCTCCTGCGATATCCTCACCATTGAATATGAAATGGATCAGGAAAGGAATGAGCAGCAGTAGAATGGCGGCAGCAGCCAGGAGCCGTCGTCCTGCCGGTTTCATTACATCTCTCCCGACAACCAGTGGATGTTCGTAACCTCTCCCCTGCCGCTGAACGTGATCGAGGAGCCTGCCGTTGTGTACACTGCGGCGGTTTCCGACAGTGTCCTGCCCGAAATTTCACCGCGCCCTCTTGCCGTGACCCATGCTCCCCTTGCTCCGGACGGACCCTCGATCGTCGCAGTGCCTTCGAATCGCCAGGCAACTGCTTTACCCGATGTGTCCAGCTCGAAACCAGGGGGCGCATCGTGCCATGCGGGCGAGAGAGACCTTCTGTTGAGTGTTCTATCCCTTGCTGTGGAATCAATCTGCAAAGCCTGTTCTTCGATCAGGGAAATCCAGTCCTTGCGGAGTGCTTCAAGCGAGCCCTGCTCCGAAGCCCATGCCTTTGATGCTTCCGACATGGAATGCCTTAGATCATCCCTTGCAAGAAGAAGTTCGAGCGAAGCAGCGGTGCCGTGCACCAGGTTGTCAACCGGAACTCTTGTCACCGAATCCGATGGCAGTGTATTGAAGGCTCCCGATGCGGAAACAACCGCGGGCACCCCTGCCCTCATCACCTCGAGCAGACTCCCGGATGTTTCACCAAGTGGTGGGTGGCGTATGTCAACGGCAACGTCCATTACCCTTATCCACTGCTGGTATTCCCTTTCAGGCAGCCTGCCAGACGCCCTGACGACCCAGTCGGGAAGCCCCTCCGGGTAACCCCCTCCCGCGAGGAGCAGAACCGCATCGGGACACGATCTCCTCAGGATGCTCACCGCCTTGATCACCGATTCGAGATTTCGGCCGTAGTGGAACCCTCCGGCCATCCCGATGACGGGATCTCCGGGTTTCTCCATCGATTCGAGGCGATCGGGAAGCCTGCTCAGCGGGTGACGAATCGTTGTAACCATCTTGCCTCTGCCGCGAAGTATGGAGGCTGCGTAGCCGTTGAGACACACGAGGCTGCCGCACGCATGAACCGCCCTTGCAATAAGGGGATAACGCTTGAGCCTTGCATCGTATTCGGCCTCGTCGGATGGTCGTATGGAAAGGAGTTTCTCCACGGCTTCGGCTGAGGGACCGTATTCGAACCGCAGTTCTCTGGAGTAGTCCGGCAGAAGACCTCTCTCAAGGCAGCAATGCCTGATCATGTGATGGAGATGGACCTCGTGGAACAGGCCTGTTCCACCGAACCTGTAGAGGGCAGAAAGCACGTCGAAACAGTGGGGTGAATTACCGAGCTGGAAAATTCTGATTCGGGCAGGTTCATGGAGTTCTGCAACGGGGATGGATGTCATTTCCGCGGGCAGGCTCCCCGGGTCGGAACCCGGAGTGTAAGCAACCGTCCAGTCGATCAGATCACTCGTGCCGTCGAGTACCCTGATCGCATAGGTCGCCAGACCTGTTTCAAGCGGTGGCAGAGGAGTTGTGAGAAGGGCTCTCGGTCTTCTCATCTCACCTTTCCGCGAAATACCCTGATCCTGAAGGCCAGGAGCTGTACGAACATCTCGAGCAGAGCGGACATGCGCACCCAGACGAGGAAACCTTTCCTTACCGATTCGAAGGATACCGATCCAGCTCTTCGGGGAAAGTGGGAAACGGGAATCTGACGGACCCGGTAGCCGAGCCCTCTGGCCAGTGTGAGAATCTCGAAATCGGCGACTCCGCAGGTCGAGCGGGGTTTGACACGGCTGAAGATCGCCTTTCTGTAGAGTTTGAAGGAAGAATCGCAATCCTTGAAGCCCTTACCGAACATGATCAGTGTGAGAGTGGTGTAGGCAAGTGAATAGAACAGCCTCATCCCCGGATCCTGTCTTCTTCGCCTGAATGCGGAGACGATATCAGCCTCTTTCCGCTCGTTCCAGACCAGCTGCAGTTCGTCGAGATCGAACTGCCCGTCACAATCGGTGTAGAATATCCACTCGTACACGGAGGAAGCGATTCCGGTTATCAGAGCCTGTCCAAACCCTCTGTTCGTTTCGTGAGAAACCAGCCTGATGCGCTTGTCCGAGTTCGCGAGAGCGTTCGTTATCGATGCGGTCCCATCCGTTGAGCCGTCATCCACAACGATAATCTCCCAGCGGTCGGTTATACCCGAGAGAGCATCCCTTGCCCTCTCAACCATCCACTGGACGTTTTCCTCCTCGTTGTACGCGGGAAGGAACAGGCTTATGCCCTCTGAAGTGGGGTCGATAACGTTGATGAACATACCTCCCGGCTTGGGAGGAAAGATAAGGCTGGAGTGTTCACTGAGCCAGTGTGTCAGCCCATAAACATCCCCCGACATCCTCAGTGTTACATGGTGCTTCCGGGTATCTCGCGGGCACAGAGCAGTATCGTGCCTGCGGTGGGGAGTTTCCTGCACCATATCAACCGCATGGATATGGACACTTCGTCGTGTTCCCTGAAGACCTGCCATTCTCCGTCCGATATCATGTTCCGGAGGAGACCGGAACAGGTGTTCATTGTGATGATTGCGAATCTGATCGGTCTTTCACCGGAAACGACCAGCCAGCCCGGTTTTTCCGAGGCTCCAGGGGCCGTTCTCACCTTCCATTCGCTCACGCTTCCACCTCTCAGTGCTGCCGGAGGTGAAGATAACGGATGAACGCACGATAGTAAACACCTGTTCAGTACGTCGCGAAAAATACTGCTGGTGAGATCCAGTGCTCTGAGGCTACTCCAGCTTTTCCCTTAGTTCGTAGATCAGCTCCAGAGCTTTCTTTGGACTGATGGAGTCAGGATCCAGCGCCCGTATATCCTCTAGGACAGGATGTTCCGGTGTCGATAGAGGTAGTTCGAGCTGGTCCGATATCCCCACTCCGGGCATGATGTGGCGGCCCGTTTCCAGATCTGTGAGCACCTGTCTCGCTCTCTTCAGAACGGATTTCGGCATGCCTGCCATGGAAGCAACGTGTATCCCGTAGGATCGGTCGGTGCTCCCGTCCTCCACCCTGTACAGGAATACGATCCTGTTCCCCGTCTCTCTGACAAGGATGTTGACGTTTGCCGCGGCAGCCAGTCTCGAGCCCAGTGCCGTAAGCTCATGGTAATGTGTGGCAAAGAGAACCAGCGGCTGGTGTTCCGGGCTCTCATGCAGGTACTCCACCATGGCCCATGCGATTGAAAGCCCATCGAATGTGCTGGTGCCCCTGCCGACCTCGTCGAGAATGGCAAGGCTGTACCGGGTGCACGAGTTGAGCAGAAGGGACGTTTCAGCCATTTCGACGAGAAATGTTGACTGCCCCCTGAGGATATGATCCGCAGAGCCTATTCTGGTGAACAGTCTGTCCACCGGGGAAAACGTCATGGATGCGGCAGGCACGAACGAACCCGTCTGGGCAAGAACGACGAGAAGGGCTGCCTGTCTCAGGTAAGTCGATTTACCGGCCATGTTCGGTCCGGTAACGATGAGAATCCGCCTGCCGGATTCGAGAGCCAGATCGTTTGGCACGCACTCGCCGGCTGGCAGGCGGCGCTCCAGGACGGGGTGCCTCCCAGCTGTAATATTCAGACAGGGCTCGGTCTCCAGCTTCGGTCTCACGTAGCCCCGCTCGAGGGCTATGAAAGCAAGTGATGTGATGACGTCCAGTGTCGCAAGGGTTTCGCCGGCAGAGCGTATTCTGGGGATATCCTGTGCGATTCTGGATCTGAGTTCTGCAAAGAGTTTTTGTTCGAGCGTAACGATATCAGAATCTGCCCGGAGTATTTTCGATTCGTACTCCTTCAGTTCAGGTGTGATGAAACGCTCTCCCCCTGCGAGTGTCTGTTTTCTGACGAAACGCTCCGGAACCTTGTCCAGGTTGCTCTTCGAAACCTCAATGTAATAGCCGAATACTCTGTTGTACCCCACTGTGAGTTTCGCGATACCTGTTGCTTCCCTCTCCTTCGCCACAAGCGAAGCGATCCAGGCCTTTCCTCCCGTCTGAACTTCCCTCAGTTCGTCGAGCTCTCCGGAATAGCCCTGCCTGATGACTCCGCCGTCAGCAATTTTCAGCGGAGGTTCGGCTTCGAGTGTGTCTCTGATCACACCTGCAAGGTCTGTGAGTGTGTCCATGGCCGTGAACTCCCTGAGCATTGCAGACGAACAGCCCGATATACATGAGGCGATAACGGGCAGCAGGGATGCAGTATTCGCAATCCCCGTCAGATCACGTGGTCCTGATCTGAGAGTTCCAAGCCTTCCCGACTGCCTTAGAAGATCGTTGCAGTCTCCAAGATGTTTCCGCAATTCACCGAGCCGGGAAGAGTCCAGTGAGAGCTCCTCCACGGCATCCAGCCTCGACAGGATTGCTTCGCTGCTTCGCGGCGGCGAGAGCAGCCATTTTCTCCATGTTCTTGCCCCTGCTGGTGTTACCGTCTCATCTGTTGCGTGTGACAGTATTGCGGCCTCTTCGCCGGGCATTGATTCGGTTATCCCGAGTGCCCTTGCGCTGGTTCTGTCGATTATCATGCTGTTTTCCCTGAGGTAGAGCCCGTTCCAGAACAGGTGCGTCACCGCTGCCTTCTTCGTCTCTCCCACATACTGCAGCAGCGCTCCCAGAGCGGAAACGACGGAAGGTCGCCCTCGGAGATCAAGCCCGTCCAGGGATGCAACCCCCAGAAGGTCTCTTACGGTTTCTTCGGCGAGATCGTTATCGAACCTCCAATCCTCCAGAACCGTCAGAGAGCAGCCTTCGGGGGTGCGGCATACTTCGGAGCTCATTCTGAGCAATTCTCTCGGGGATCTGCGGGCAAGCTCGGAGTCGAGCTGGACTGAATCCACTTCCGTGGCAGAAATTTCCCCGGTAGAAAGGTCACAGAAGGCTATTCCTGCATGCCCATCCACAGTGAAGGCTGAGGAGAGAAGAAGCGTTACCCTCTCCTCCAAGGCGGATCCGCTGACGAGTGTGCCGGGTGTAATGACTTCTACCACTTCACGTTTCACAAGCCCTTTTGCCTTTGCGGGATCTTCCACCTGCTCGCATATGGCTACCCTGTATCCAGCTCTGATAAGCCTTGTGAGATACCCGTCGAGCGCATGCCACGGAAAACCGGCAAGAGGTATTTTATCGCCGGTCTTGCCGTCCTTCGATCTGGCGGTCAGGGCAATTCCCAGAACCTTTGAAACGGTTCTGGCGTCATCAAGAAATGTTTCGTAGAAGTCGCCCATTCTGAACAGGAGTATCTCGTCACTGTGCTGCCTCTTCATGTCCATGTACTGGCGCATCATGGGGGTTTTCACGTGGCGAGCAGCCTTTCCGCGGCTTCGAACAGTTCCAGAGGAACAATGAGCTTTCTGCAGAGCCATTCCCCCTGACGGCAACGATTCCCGCCATGCCTGTGACAGGGTCTGCACGGAAGCTCGCTGCTCAGGAAGACCCCGGGATAGTCGGGTTCCCAGAATCCCAGGGAGGGTGATGTCGTGGTGAATACGACCAGAACGGGGATCCCGAGTGCCCTTGCGAGGTGAGCTGGTCCGGAATCCGGGGAGATCAGGATGTCGAGGGATTCGATCTCCCGGATGAGGGAGTCAACCCCTCCTGGAACGGCTGCCCGGACTCCCTTCCTGGCAATCGAGAGCGCCATTCTCTCGGAATGCGCTTTCGCGTCACCGATAAGCTTGATCTCGAAGCCGAGCCGGTCCACGAGGAGCCTTGCGGTCTCTTCGAGCACCCCGGAAGGTATCGACTTCGAATGCCATTTCCCTCCTGTGACCAGCCCCGCAGTCGGCTTGCGATCGGCCGTTGAGGATTTTCCGGAGAGTACCGGTGATGTGTCGGACGATTCGAGGCCGGCCGTCCGAAGGTACTCTGCCGCTCTCAGGGGCATTTCCCCCCCTTTTCCGGCAAGCAGCCTTCTTCTAGTTCCGCGGTTGGTAACGAACCTGTGCACCCCGTGTGGCCATAGCCCTAGAATGCTTGTAAGGTTGCCTTGAAGATCCACCAGGAGATCGGGGGATATCCTCTTGTAATGGCGTCTTATCGCCACCAGACCTTCTCCCTTCAGGAGTGGAACCGCAACCGGATTCCCGGGCATGATATCCACGACCGGGGTGTATTCCTCTCTCGTTATGAAATGAACTTCCGAGTTCCTCGAAAGGATCTCCACGGTTCTGGAGGAAAGGACAACATCCCCGAGGGAGTGCAGTCTCACTACGACTGTCCTATGGTTCCCGCGGTTCTCATGCATTTTCGGCGAACTGGAGCTCATACAGTCTCCGGTACCTCCCGCCGAGGGAGAGCAGTTCGTCATGGGTGCCCTCTTCGACTATTTGCCCGTTTTCTATGAAGACGATCCTGTGGGCTTTCCTGACCGTGCTCAGCCGGTGGGCTATTACGAAGGCGGTTCTACCGCTCATGAGGCTGTCGATCGCCTTCTGAACCAGTTGCTCGGAATGTGAATCGAGTGAAGATGTAGCCTCGTCGAATATCAGAATCGGCGGGTCCTTGAGAACCGCACGGGCTATTGCAAGTCTCTGTCTCTGTCCACCAGATAGGGTTAATCCCCTCTCTCCTATCACCGTATCGAAACCCATGGGAAGGTTGTTTACGAACTCCAGGGCGTTGGCGGCTTCCGCGGCTTCGCGGACCTTTTCCAGTGGAATAGAATCCTCACCGTAAGCGATGTTGTTCCTGACGGTGTCGTTGAAGAGAACTGTTTCCTGTGTAACGATTCCCATGTTGCGGCGCAGATCACTCAGGGGGATATCACGCAGGTCGATACCGTCTATGAGAATTCTTCCGCTGTCAGGGTCGTAGAATCGGGGCACCATATCGACGAGCGTGCTCTTACCGCCTCCGCTTGGACCTACCAGGGCGAGAATCTCACCGCGGGGAACCCTGAGATTCACGTTCGTGAGCACCTGTTCACCTGGTACGTAACTGAAGCAGACATCATGGAACTCGATTTCCATCTCGAAGCTGCCAAAGGGAACCGGATGCTCCGGATCCAGGATTGCCGGCTTTCTGTCGACAAGCCTGAAGACCCGCTCTGCCGCGGCAAGCCCTGCCTGAATGCCTGCATTGGCTTTGGAAATGCTCTTGATGGGATCCATCATAGAAAGCGCTGCTGCGAGAAAAACGAAGAAGCGTCCTGCAGAAATGCCGTCGCCCGAGAGCACGGCCCTCCCGCCGAACCACAGAATGACACCGCTTGCAACGGCACCGAGTATCTCCGTCAGAGGACCTGAAAGCGCATGGAGCCTGCGAAGAGATATTTCGCTTCTCCGGTGTAAGCCGAGTACACGTAAGAATTTGCTCTCTTCGAATTTTTCCATTGCGAAAGCCTTGACAACACGGACTCCGAATACGGTTTCGGATATGATCGAGGCGAAATCGGCCATCCTCTCCTGTGCCCTGTGGCTCTTTTTACGGAGTCTGCGCCCGAGGAGGATGATTATCAGCATACTCGGCGGAAGCACGCCGAGGGTAACGAGAGCAAGTTTCCAGGAAGCCCAGAGAGCTATCGCCATGAAAACGCACAGAAGGACCGTCTGCTTGATCATATGGATGAGGGCCTGGGAGATGGCTCCTCTCAGCCTCAGTACGTCGGCGGTAAGGCGGCTGTTGATCTCACCTGATCTGCACGAGGCGAAATAGCCCAGATCCAGGCTGAGTATGTGGGAGTAGAGAAGGTTGCGCAGGTCGTAGAGCACGCCCTCTTCGAGATGTGACAGGAAGAATACCTGCATGTACGCCGAAGCATTCTTCAGACAGATCAGGAATACCATTGTCAGGATGATCGCGAACAGCGCCTGGACTGGATCCGCTGCTCCGAGACTGTTGTTGATGCCTTTTCCGATGGCGCCTGCATGTGCAACGGCGTCACCTATGCGGAAGGATACCAGGGAGGTGGCAAGGGAATCCAGTTCCGGCTGAACGTTCTCCCGAAGGAGCGGGATCAGATCGGAATCCTGATGCTCTTCGCCTGTTCTTGCGAAAATCTCATCGAAAACGGGCAGCAGCATCGCGATGGTTGCCCCGCTGCAAAGAGCGAATACCACCGCGAAGAAAACCGCTCCGACGAGCCATTTCCAGTACGGACGAACTAGCAGGAGGATTCTGAGGAATACTTTTTCTTTCATAAACGGTATACTCCGACTTTGGCCGGAGATGGTCAAGGAAACGGGAAACGGAGATAGATGGAACTATACACCTGCCGAATGGTATATATCTTAAGAAATATGGCTCGACCACGGAGGTACACCGTTTGGGTGCAAAACTAATTTCGGGCAGAAGAAAGAAAAAGGACCCCCGGTCGGATTCGCAACTGATGATCGACCTGTGTTCCGGAGATGATGATGCGTTCTCGGAAGTAGTCAGGCGCTTTCAGAATCCTGTTTACTCATTTCTTATCAGGATGCTGGGCAACGAAGAGGAAGCCGAGGAACTTCTTCAGATAACATTCTGCAGGGTACACAGGTACAGGAACAACTACGACCCCGGCCGACCTCTGGTAACCTGGATATTCACCATAGCTTCGAATCTGGCCAAGAAGGAATGGAGACGACGCTCCAGATGGGTCCACATTCCCCTCGAGCACGTCAACCTGACCAGCCCGGGCAAGACCGCACCACATTACGACTCCGGCCAGGTCGAACTGAGGGCTTCGCTCGAGGAAGCGATAAACAAGCTGCCCCCCCATTATCGTGAGCCCTTCCTTCTCAGAGAAAAACAGGAACTCACGTACGAGGAGATCGCCGAAGTCCTCGATATCAGGATAGGCACCGTCAAGTCCCGGATCAACCGAGCAAGGACCGCCCTGAGAGGCTATCTTCAGGATGTATGGGAGCAGTGGAAATGAACTGCACACACGCTCTTAAACTGATCGATCTCATCGTCGACGGTATCGCAAACGAAAAACAGAGGCGTCTTCTCAGATTCCATCTCATGGGATGCGCTTCCTGCAGAGCAGCCCTGAAGATGACCATGAGCATATCGGAGCTCGTCCGGGATATCTCCCAGCCTGCGCCGCCCGAGGATCTCCTCGACAAGGTAAGGGCAAGGCTGGATGCCGATGACTTCCCTGCCGTTTCACCCACCAGATCCGCTTTGAAGAAGTACGCGATTGTACTGCCGTTCGCAGCGGCTGTGCTGCTCTTCATCTCCATCGCTCCCCTTCGAAGGTCCGGGGACATTGAAGACAGGGGAATCACATCCGGCAAATCTCAGACATCTTACTCCCTGAGCAAGACCAACTTCTCCACATCTCCATTTCTTTCCTATTCAAGGCCTTCAACTCTGATTACCTTCTAGGAATCGGATCGTGCTGCTCCTGCTGACCACGCTCGTTATTTCATGGGTTCAGCCCATGGAGCCCCTTGTGTCCATTGCGAGGGAGGTCTCACCGGGGAACATCGAGCTATGCAACGCGGTGGCAATCTCTCCCGAGTGTGCGATCACACTCTTCACCTTCTGCGACGACTGCACGCCGTACCTGATGAGCGGCGATTCCACTCTGCTTCCTGATTCCGTCATCGTTTTCAGGGACATGGGTTTATCAATGCTCAGGTTCCCCGATGACACCTTCTCGTCGTACAGGCTCCCATCGGAAGACCTGCCCGAAATCGGGGAACTACTCACCATCGTCGGTCAGAGTGTCTCAGGTATCATTGCCGTCCAGGCGTATGCGGACTCACAGACCAATGATGGAGCCATCGTACTCTCGGTCGCACCGATATCCGGTCTGATGGGCGCTCCCGTTTTCAACGACGAGAACGGTTTCATCGGTATCGTGACCGGTGTCATCGAAGTGCCGGAGGCCCACAACGTCAGATCCGCCAGGATAGCCCTCCTGCCAACTCAGCTCTGGTACATGTGGGCTCAGCTGGCAATGTTCGACTACGAGATCAACACACCGCCCTTTGGTGTCACTGCCATGTCCTTTACCTGCACCGAGCTCGACGGACGGCCTGCGGGAATCCTCCTCATATCCGTTACCCAGGGCAGCACTGCGGATGTATCAGGGCTGATACGGGGAGACCTGATTACAGATATAAACGGAATGAGGGTATACCATCCCGAAACGCTCAGGGGACTCCTGGTCACATCGGATCAGGATCTGACCCTGAGGGTACTGAGGGAAGATACTTACATCGAGCTGGTGATACCGGGAAACTGATAAAGACTACTTTTCCAGAATACTGATGCTCATCTGCTCCGTGGAACAGATCAAGGCATTCCAGCCCTCACTTTCGAGCGTTACACTGCCCGGAAGACCGTAAACAGCCGTTTTGAGCACGAGCTCACCGCTACTGCTGCAGACCACGAGCCCCGTTCCCGGAACTCCTGCGTACGCAAAGCTGCCATCCGGCATGGATGCTCCACATACCGGAACATCCGGAACGGTCATCATGTAATCAACCGTACAGCTGCTCTCATCGACGAACCAGATCTCGTTGCTGCCGTCTACGAGTGCACACAGCATACCGTCAGGCCCCTTGAAAAGGGAAATGACCGTGTTGTAGACTTCGCATTGTCCCGTTCGTTCCAGACCCGGGGCTGAAAGCCTGCAGATCGTGGAATCTCCGTTACTGCCCACGAACAGTGACGCCCCGTCACCCGATACCGTCAGACCTGATGGTGCATCGATTCCGGTCCATTCGTGCGAGAGGACACTCCAGTCGGAAGGAGCAAGGCGGGTAATGAACCCATCGGTATGAAGCACCCATGCCGAAGCGCCATCGGGTGATATCGATAACCAGGCCCCAGCGCCAGCAAGTTCCACATCACCGGTCACCGTGAAACCTGACTGACTCACAACGAAGAGTCTCTGCTCGGAGAGGACCAGCAGCTGGTCCCCTCCGGGAACGCTGACAACTGCGATCACGTCGGAATCGAGAGTGATGTTTCCCGATAGGTTGCCGTGCCGGAGCTCGAAGAAGAGAAGGGTCTTCCCTGCCGATGCTACAGCGTACAGACCGTCGCTGGAGAAGCAGCATGCGGCAGGTTCACCGTATCCGGAACAGTCAAAGGTCCGCAGGAGGTATCCCGGGTAGCCGGGAGCAGGTTCTCCTCCAAGCAGACACGAACTGCATACCAGTGCGATTACCGCACCAGCTGCACCGGTAAGCAGGAGGCGTCTGCTCGATCGGTTCATCGAGGTATTAGTCTATCACCCTCACCGTGCAGCATTGAATGGTGGCAAGAGAAGTGAAAATGCTGATGATGAAGTCAACGGTCGTCATCTCGGACACGACGGTGTAGTTGACGACGTTGTCGGACATTTCCTTGCTGTCGACATCGTTCATGTCGATAAGGCCGAAGATGGCGAACCACTGCCGCTGTTCGGCGATTACTCTCGTTCCCTCTCCTCCCGTTCCCACAACGTGTGTCAGGTTGTAGCAAGCGGTCATCGGAAGCAGGAACACGATCAGGAGGACAGCTGCAAGTGTTCTCTTCATTTCAGATTCCTCTTCCAGGTTCGAGCATCGACAATCTGCTACTTCACGACCATCAACCTGGCTGTGGCGATTCCATCGGCTGTGGCAAGTCTTACGAAGTAAAGCCCTGAAGGTACTTCCGTTGTATCCCACGATACCGAATGAGCACCCTCTGCAAGTTCTCCGGACACGAGTGTGGAAACCCTCCTGCCGGACAGGTCCATGACGTAGAGATCTGCATAACCGGTCGATGGAAGCGTGTAATCAAGTGAAGCCACGCTTCGGCAGGGGTTCGGGCGAGGCGAGGAGATGAACAGCATCGGATCGTTTTCAGCGCCACCCGTTCCCGTACCTCCAACGGTCACGATCATGGTGTCGTAGACGTAGTTGTGCTTCCAGGCGCCCACTGTGATGTCGTCATTCTCGACGGAGGTGAAGCTCAGTGTAACCTGTCCTGAGGAGTTTGTGGTTCCCGACTCGTAGAAATTCTCGATATCGTCGGGAT
Organism: uncultured bacterium; assembly: GCA_965371785.1. Taxonomy (GTDB): domain Bacteria; phylum Fermentibacterota; class Fermentibacteria; order Fermentibacterales; family JCC-6; genus CBDUZS01. Next base: position 8,743 of record CBDUZS010000002.1, on the reverse strand, counting down.
GGTTGCCGATACCATCGGACGCCGTGACCGTGACACCCTCGACTGGAGAGCCGTCGCTCACGACCGTATAGGTCTCGCTCTGAGCGCCGGGACCTATTGCCCCGTTACCGCCCAGAACGAGAGCAAATGGGGCGCCGAGCTCATCGGTAGTGACGATGTCCATGGCCGGATCGCCGAACCAGTGGTACATGTGTGAGTTGGTTATTCCAAGGCCACCCGTGTAGTTGATCATGTTGATGACCGCGTCCGCCATGGCCTCTCCGGCTGCGGATATCTCGTCGTCGTAGAGAGTCCAGTAAATAGCCCTGTCAAGCCTGTGGTTAGCGGTAGTGTAGGAAGAAGCGCTTGCGCCGAAATTACCGCTGGCGCCCTTGTTGTCGGCATCCATCCAGCTCTGGCAGAGGCAGTTGTAAATAGCCGTGTGATTGCCGTTGAGGCAGGCGATGTTGAATACAACCGGAAAGAAAGTGTTTTCCAGATTGTAGATTCTGCCGGTGTTCCAGCCGGGACCCCACTGCCAGACGGTAACGGATCCATGACCGCGGTAGTTCACACTGCCGATTCCCTCGTTGATGAGTGCCTGCAGCGCCTCGGCCGTCGCGCCCTCGTTCGGGTAGAACGTAGTGAATTCAATGTCCAGAGCCGAGTAGGGCCAGTTCACAATCGAGTTCTTATTGGAGGTGTATCCACCGGGGTAGCCTTCTTCGTGCGCGGCAGCCGCACAGCTGGCCGAGATCGGGACTTCACCGGGAGTACCGGTGTAACCGATGAAGGAAAGAATCTTGTTGACCTGGTTCGTTATGTTCTCCGGAGGCGCTTCGGCAATCCTTCCGAGCCCCACATCCGGGTAGTTTCCGGCCTCGAGATTGGAGTAGAAAAAATCCCCGTAGAAGCCCCCGTAATTGAAGGACGGCAGTTCCTGATGGCGTGCCACTATGAGAACGAACCTCGTTATACCCGCTTCGTAGTTCGAAGTTATGGCGCTCATTATCTGGCTCGAGGTCGAGCCCTCGGCAAGAACTTCTATCTGCATGTGATGGCCGAGGACGTGGTCGACCTGGAGGAGCGGGGTGATGAACTCGAGGTTTTCATCCGTCGTGATCACGATGTAGATGGGGTCGTCGGCATCCGTAGCATCCGCCTCAGGTATCCCGAGTGATTCGTAGTTGATGATCTGGGTCTTGTGAATCCGCTGTATCGCGGGGCTGACGGGTGTCTGGATATCGTGCGGTCCCTCGAATGAAACCGTCACGATCATGCTGCTGGCGACCTCCAGAGTGTGATCGCTCGCGGTGTACCTGAACGGAGAGAGCACGAGTCTGGCTACGTCGACACCTGACCAGACACCGGGCAGGTCGAATGCCGCGGATTCAGCGGGGTAAGGCTCGGAGGACTGATAGGCATCACCGTCCATTACGAAAGAACCGGTGTAATACTCATGATCCGTAGCGGGTTCCTGTACCGGGTAGAGCATGATGTTCTCGAAGACGACGGTCTCCATCTCGACCGAAGAGACAACCGCCGTGCATCCATGAGGAATTCCTATCAGAGAAGGCAGTAACGGTACTTCAGGCATTCCTGGCGAGTCCCAGTTGCAGGGGTTTTCGAGCAGCGCGAGCCGGTAGTAGACTCCCCCGCCGCCCGGTGTTTCCGTCATGGTGAACCCAGGCAGTTCCAGTGACACCGTAAAGCCCTCGGTAGACGATTCGAGGAGAACCACCTCCACAGGATCGCTTATCTCCCCTCCCAGTGAGATCCACTCACCATGACCGGCGGGGACTCCCGAAATGAGCCCTATGCTGAGTACAAGAAAAATACAAGACATAATCACAACCTTTCGTTGAATCACAGAACGTCATTTTCAATGGACACTGCATCAGAAGATATGTAAGGGTATCAGCGGGAACCAGCCCTCTGTCTTTTTTTTGAGATCAATGTGTTTACCCTTTATCTACATACATAAACAGACTTTATTTGGATTCTCCTCTTGGAGTAGGTACATTTGAACTGCCTGCGGAAAATGTATACCTTCCCTGCTGTCATCCGATGGGAGCATCATGACGGCGACAGCATTGTTACTATCACTCCTCGGAACCGTTCCCTTGGAGCAGAGGTTCGTCCCTACGGCTCGGCAAGAGAGTTCCATACGGACATCGATGATACCTGGGAGAACACGTTCGAAGCGGGAGTCGACCTGAAGGTCGGTCTGTCGAGCGGAATCACATCCGACTTCACCTTCAACCCCGACTTCGGACAGATCTAGGCAGATGCCGTCGAGATGAACCTCTCACATTTCGAGCTCTTCCTCCAGGACAGACGCCCATTCTTTCTCGATCGAGAGGCGTCTTCCAGATGCCATTCAACATGTTCTATTCCAGAAGGATAGGAGCCATAGCACCGAACGGTGAGGTGATCCCGATAATCGGTGGAGCCAAGGTATCCGGTTCGTTCGGTGACGGTTTCAGGTTCGGCCTGATCGATGCGGTAACTTCGAGGGTCTGGGAGGATGACACCACACTGGCAGAACCTGCTGCGAATTACGGAATATTACGCGGTTACAAACAGCTCGGCTCCCACAGCTATCTTGGCATCTCGGCCGTTTCCAGGGAATCCTGGGAGCAGGAAACTTTCGATTCGGAGCACAATCGCGCGCTTGCTCTGGATGGCGCTATAGAATTGCCGGGAAATCACCTGGTGAGCACGGCAGCCGGAAGGAGCTGGAACAGCGGAGCCGGTGAGGGCAGCGCCTGCCGACTGAATATCGACAGGATCAACAGCACCTTCTCCTACGGGGCCGGAGGACAGTACGTGGAAGAGGACTTCAACGTGAACGGAACGGGTTTCACGACCGAAACAGGATACTACGAAGCGTGGGCTCACGTATGGAACAACATCCGTCCGGAGCAGACGTTCAGCGAGGTTGGTTTCGGGGGCAATGCGTACTACTCCAGGCTCGAGGACGGTGAGACCACTGCAAGAAACCTGAGCCTGGGTTCACATGCGAGTCTGAAGAGCGGGCTGCGGTTCGGGCTCGATCTAACCTGCGACGCTGACAGATTCGATCCCTACGAAGGCCCGGAAGGACATTACTACGATGGAGCATTTCATTACTTCCTCGATAGTGGAACCAGTCCGTTCGATCCCTTCTCTCTCTGGGGAGGCATCGGCGGCGGCCAGTGGGGCTCCGGAAGTACGTTCGGCAACTACATGGCCAACCTGAGATTCCGGCCTTCATCAGCGCTAGAGCTGCGTCTCGAGGGTCAATTCTTCCGGACCAGGGATGCGGAGTACTTCAACTGGGACCCGGACGTGTACGGATTCGACAGCCGCGATACCGACTGGAGATCGATTGTTCTCAGGATGAATTACATGTTCAGCCCCTGCATGAACCTCAGGATCTTCTCACAGTACTCCGAATTCGCTATGGACTACAGGCTTTCGGAGAGAAGCGAGACCAGGGAGATAACGGCAAATATGCTCTTCTCCTGGGAGTACAGACCGGGAAGCATGCTGTACTTCCTTGCGGAAAATGTTTTCGAAGCAGACGAGAACGGTGATTTCCACAACCCGGATTACGGTTTCTACACGAAAATAACCTGGTTCCTCCCGATCTGATCCTCAATAATCCTGACGACGTCCGGTAAGCCGACAAAGTTTTTCGCAGGAGGAGTTCCGTAATGATCGCATGCCCGCTTCTGTGCCTGATCCTGTTCGCTTCCGCCGACACCGATGCCGTCGCCCGGGCATGGGCGATGCCGGGAAACGGCTGGGCTCCTCTTACCGTTCATCTGAGCTCCTTCGGCAGTTCGGGGTTCCGGGGAATCACTTCCCTGCGATGGGATCTGGACGCTGACGGTTCGTTCGAGACGGACGCGACCGGAACGGAGGGGTACAGCAGTATCACCTTTGAAAAGGCCGGAGAGTACCCCGTCGTCCTGCAGATCACCGATGCAATCGGTCAGGTTTCACACGATACTCTTTCCGTGATCGTCAGAGATCCAGCTCTCAGCAGCGTCGATTACCGGCAGATATTCGATGACTCACACGTTGGGAGAGTCGAGATCCGACTCACTGCAGAGAACTGGGAACTGATGTGGTCCGACCCATCTGCTGAGATAGAAGTTCCTGCCGATGCAGTGATCTTAGGTGACACACTTTCCACAATTGGCTTCAGCATGAGGGGCCACCGTTCGTTGTGGGAGTCAGGCCTGAAGAAGCCCTGGCGGATAGACACCAACGCGTTCGTGCCCGGACAGGAGTTCAGAAATCTCAAGCAGCTTCTCTTCAATAATTTCTTCAACGATCCATCCATGATACGTGAGAAGCTGGCTTTCGACATGCTCCGTTTTGCCGGTGTTCCCGCAAGCCATATCCGATACGTCGAGTTCTGGATAGGCAGGGATGACGCTCCACTGGAATTCTGGGGAGTGTACTCGATGGTCGAGAGAGTTGACAGGAAATTCCTGGCCAACAGGTTCGGCAGGGAGAACAGGAGCGGAAACCTCTACAAGGCTTACGCCTGGGAGGAAGGCTCTGCCGACCTGCACTACTGGGGAGAGGCAATAGAAGACTATCCGACTCCCCACGGACAGGAATGCTACCGTCTGATGAGCGGAGACACCCTTCCGGATTACGAGGACGTCATCAACCTCTGCAGGATCGTTGACGGCATCGAATACGGCTCCGGCGGAGAATTCCGCGCGGCCCTGGAAGATGTCTTCGGAGTCGACGGCTTTCTCCGTTACATGGCATGTGTTGTCATGTGTTCAAATCTCGATATCTATCCTTACACTGGAAACAACTACTTCCTTTTCCATAATCCTGAATCGGATCTCTTCGAATGGATACCATGGGACGTGAACGACTCCTGGGGGCTGTTCGGTCCTCCCGATATGCAGGCGAATCACCCCCTGTACTCGCTTCACGGGCGGGAACCGGGGCTTGCGCTTTACAGGAGGGTGTTTGCCGAGCCCGAGTACAGGCTTGCTTTCGCAGCCTACGTGGATCTCCTGCGAAGAGAATTCTTCAACCTTGATTTCATCGGTTCCAGGGCTCGCGAGCTGCATGACCTCCTCACCCCCTGTGTCATGAACGGTGACAGGATGTACTTCGGTGAGACAGCAGCCTTTCCGATCGAGTCCTTTCACGGGAACTGGGAGAAAACGGTCTACCTCGGCAACGGCAGATTCGTCTTCGGTGTCGTCTCACTCACGGAGAGGAGGATCGAGTACATAGATTCTCACGTTGTGGATTACCTGTTCGAACTGGAGGACGATTGATGCTGGATGTCATAAGGTGCCGGAGAAGCGTAAGAAAGTACACGGGAGAAGCAGTTTCCAGGGATGTTCTCGAAGAGCTCCTCAGAGCGGGGATGCAGGCTCCTTCGGCAAGGAATCTTCAGCCATGGGAGTTCGTTCTCGTGACGGACAGGGATATCCTCAACAGGATTCCGGAATACCATCCGTACTCGTCCATGGTGCCCGGAGCCTCCGCTGTCATACTGGTTTGCGGCGATACTTCCAGACAGGACAACCCCGGGTACATTGCCCAGGACTGTGCTGCCGTCACACAGAACATCCTGCTCGAAGCCGTCGCACAGGGACTGGGTGCAGTCTGGCTCGGTGTCTATCCAAAGCCTGAGAGAATCAACGGGATGCGCCTGCTCTTCAAACTACCCGATCACGTGCTGCCCGTCTCACTCGTTTCCATCGGAGTGCCCGGTGAGAACCCCGAGCCCGAGGACAGATTCGATAGCCGAAGAATCCACCTGAACAGCTGGTAGTCTGCTTCTCTGCCAGGGAGTTATCTTGTTCGAATATCAGAAGAACAGCCTTTACTTCGGCCTCCTTGCAGATGGCATGGAGGAGCTCGGGGAGAGTGAACTGCTTCGGCTCGGAGCAACCGGACCCAGGAGAACGTTCAGGGGGATGTTCTTCAATGCCGACATCTCAACGATGTACAGGATCAATTACCTGTCCCGCTTCTTCACCAGGATACTGGCCCCTCTTATCACCTTCGACTGTCACTCAGACAAATATCTGTACCGGACAGCATCATCACTGAACTGGTCAGAAATTCTCTCTCCTGACGGCACGTTCGCCATCTTCTCCTCGGTATCCGACTCGAATATCAGACACTCCCGTTTTGCAGCCCTTCGGCTGAAGGATGCGATTGCGGACTGGTTCGTGGAACATCATGGACGAAGACCGAATGTTGACACCGTGTCTCCCGACGTCTGGATCAATCTGAGAATACACCGGAACAAAGCCTGCATAAGGCTGGATACTTCCGGAGGTTCTCTGCACAGGAGAGGGTACCGGGCCAAGTCGGTGGAAGCACCCATGCAGGAGACTCTTGCAGCAGCCATCATCGCGTTGTCGGAATGGGACGGGTCTACCCCGCTCCATGATCCCATGTGCGGTTCGGGAACCCTCCTCTGTGAAGCGCTCATGCACTACTGCCGGATTCCCGCAGGATACCTGAGGAAAAGATTCGGTTTCCAGTCGATGCCGGAATTCGACAGCACCGTCTGGCAGGAAATCCGGAAGATGGAGAACTCCAGAATAAGATCCCTCCCTCATGGGATGATCGGCGGCAGTGACGTCTCGGGGGATGTAATCTCCGTTGCCAGGGGGAACTGCGACCTCCTTCCCTCTGGTAAGGCTATCAACCTCCATACGTGCGATTACCAGGACCTCAAAGGTTTCGGGAATACCACAATCGTAACCAATCCGCCCTGCGGGCTAAGGCTGAAACGAGGAGAAGATCTGAGCGGCTTCATGAAGGAATTCGGAGATTTCCTGAAGTTCAGATGTGCGGGATCGGTAGCTTACGTGTACTTCGGGAATAGAGAACTCCTGAAGCGGATCGGCCTCAGATCCTCCTGGAAGAAGCCGCTGAAGAACGGACGGCAGGACGGAAGACTCGCCAGATACGAGCTGTACTGAAAACAGCCGCGAACAGCAGGGTCTTTCTGCGAAGGTCGTTCACTTGAACGCTCCCTGTACATCCGGTTCGATGTACTATCCCATGAGCGGGTCTTCCCCGGTGACAACGCAGTTCCTGCCTTCGTCCTTTGCGCGGTAGAGCACTGCGTCAGCCCAGCCGAGAAGAGCGTCCCTGCTATGACTGCCGTCGGTGCTGACAACACCGAAGCTGGCCGTAACATCGATCTGCCCGCTCGAGGTCTTCATCGGTGTGTCGGCAATAACCTCTCTCATCCTCTCGAATACGGTGGCGTCGGGTGGTGAACCGTCTCCGGAAACGGCGACAACGAATTCCTCGCCACCGTAACGACCGAGAACGTCGTACGCTCTCAGAGTGGAGCGAATCCTTCTGACGATCTCGCAGAGTACTTCATCGCCTGTTTCGTGACCGTAGGTGTCGTTGACCTTCTTGAAGTGATCGATGTCCAGCATCGCGATGGAGAGGTAGGCATCAGGGTTTCGTACAGCCCTGGACAGCTCGGCGTCCAGTGAGGCGAAGAGAGCACGTCTGTTGAGGATGCCCGTCAGGGGATCGTGACAGGCCAGGTATTCGAGATCATCGTATGCCCTCAGGAGCTTCGCTTCCAGTTCGACGATGCGCTGCCCCGCGCGAACCCTCACCTCGAGTTCCTGTCTGTGGAATGGTTTCACTATGTAATCGTCTGCCCCGGCCACCATCCCCGCGATGATCTCTTCCTTGGTGCTGTTCGCCGTGAGAAGGATCACGTAGATGTATCTGCGATCGCCGGTGATCTCGGAGCGGATCTTCCTGCAGAGTTCAAGCCCGTCGATGTGGGGCATCACCCAGTCGATAATAGCAAGTCTGGGAGCATCTTCGAGCTGGAGCTGTTCCCAGGCTGTCCGTCCATCAGACGTTGCGATGACCTGATGTCCGTTCGAAAGAAGAATGTGCTCCAGGAGTTTTCTCGAACTCTGATCATCGTCGGCGATGAGTATCCTCATCGTTTCTATCCCGAACCTATCGCGCTGCTGACGGCCTTTTTCAGTTCAGCCCTGTTCACCGGTTTGATGAGGCATCCTTTAACATCGTACTTCTCGCAGAGTATCTCGTCCCCTTTTCTTCCGGAAGACAGCATGATGATCAGGGTTTCGGTGTGCCCGGGGTCGGCGGATATCTCTCCTGCCACATCGAATCCGTTCATTCCCGGAAGGCTGCAGTCCAGGATAACAAGCTCGTAAGGTTCGTTGCGGGATCTGGCGTTTGTCATCATCTCCAGAGCTTCCTCGCCACTGGTCGATTCCTCGACTCTTGCTCCCCACTCTGAAAGCGTCTCCCTGAGAAGCAGTCTGTTCATGGGATTGGCATCGACGACCAGGGTTATCAATCCTCGAGTGTCGAACGAAGGCCTTGCCGTATCCCGGGGGGTATCCTCCCGGGCAGTACTTTCCGGTTCGGCTCCTGGAATACCGAGAACGTCGTTGATGACGGCATGGAGATCATCCGATGCAGAGCGTAAAACCTCGACGTACTTCATCTGTTCATCGGATAGGTCGCTTTCCCGGAGCAGGTCGATCACACCGACAATCGAGTTCAGAGGCGTTCGCACCTCGTGGCTCATGTCGGTCAGGAACAGAGATTTTTCAGTGGAGGTTTTTACAGCTTCCTCGCGAACATCGACGATATCGGGTTCGGTTCTCTTCCCATCGGTAACATCTCTGATGACGCCTACCGCGTTCCACTCACTGCCGATCTGAAATGCCGATATCGCCAGCTCAACAGGAAACTCCATCCCATC
>CBDUZS010000001.1:0-74524 GCA_965371785.1 uncultured bacterium | reverse complement strand
AAGAAGAGTACTTGCAACTCCACGCAAGATATGGAAAAAGGCTGGTGCACAACGACGTAGACAACTGCAGAAAGCTCTGTTCCCATCAGGGGTGGTATACCTCCCTGATAGGGGACTTGCAACTCCCCTATCTCCTAAGGGATTCAACCTTTTACGTCTGCGCGAAACCACTGGTTTAAAAAAGGGACCCCTAACGGGATTCGAACTCACCCCGGGTCAACTCGTCCTTCCGTTCTGTATAATTGTGATGTCTGGGTTATTGTCTGAGTACCGGAGGTTGTTTTGAACGTTTCGAGAGAATTGATCGAGAGGCTGCCCAAGTCCGACCTGCATCTGCATCTGGATGGTTCGATCAGGCTTGCGACCCTTATCGAACTCGCAAAGCAGGAAGGCGTTGAACTGCCTTCCTATACCGTCGAGGGGCTCAGGGAAACCGTTTTCAAGGACGGTTATTCGGATCTCGAGGATTATCTCCAAGGTTTTGCCTATAGCTGTGCCGTAATGCAGTCACCTGAGAATCTCGAACGGATATCGTACGAGCTGGCAACTGACTGTCAGGCTGAAGGTGTACGATACATCGAGGTCAGGTTCGCTCCCCAGCTGCATGCCGGGGTGAACATGGACATGCCCGGTGTGTTTCATGCGGTGAACCGTGGACTCGAGAGGGCGAGAATGGAGTTCAATTCCCGCCCTGGTGTGGTCGACGGTTCCGAACCTCATTTCGATTACGGTATCATCGCCTGTGCGATGAGATTCTTTACTGAAAATTTCTCCTCTCACTACGGAGACTTCCTGTCCGTACACCCGTACACATCTCTGGATAGAGTATTCGGCATGGCATCTCTGGAGCTGGTAGGTGCAGCGGCTTTTGCAAAGAACGAGGAGCATCTCCCCGTTGTCGGTGTAGACCTGGCAGGGCCCGAGATGGGATACCCTCCTATACACCACAGGGAAGCGTACATGAGAGCTACTCGCAGTTTCTTGAGGAAGACCGTGCACGCGGGTGAGGCTTACGGTCCCGAAAGCATATTCCAGGCTATTACAGAGCTCCATGCTGACAGAATAGGGCATGGAACGTCTCTTCTCAATCCCAACGCTATCAGGAACAGAAGTATCGTGGACAGGGAGAAGTACGTACAGGATCTCGTTCAGTTCGTTGCCGACAAACGAATTACAATCGAGGTCTGTCTCACGTCGAATCTGCAGACCGACCCGACCATCGCAAGGCTGGAGGATCACCCCTTCGGAGAGATGCTGAAGAACAAACTTTCCGTAGCTCTCTGCACGGACAACAGAACAATCTCCAACACTACTTCTACTGATGAGATGTACAAGGCAGCGAAGGCTTTCGGACTGGGTCTCAAGGAACTCAAGACCCTTGTCATCTACGGATTCAAGCGTAGTTTCTATCCCGGCAGGTATGCCGAGAAGAGGAAGTACGTACGGAAGTGCATGGAGTACTTCGAGCGGATCGAGAAGGAATTCGGAGAGGAATCTTCCCATGGGGTGTGAAAACTGTGCAAGGTGTATTCCCACCCAGTGCGAAGGCTCCGGGATCAGATGCCCCCAGTGCGGAACCGAAGGCGTAATACCCATTCTCTACGGCATGCCTGCTGCAATGACAATTGCTGCGGAGCAGGAGGGAAAGCTCAAACTCGGCGGAATCATGATGCGGGAGGATTCTCCTGACTGGCATTGTTCCGGCTGCGGACACGAGTGGCCTGATCCCGAGTGCAAGAAGAGGCTTTTCAGCAGACCGGATACGGGATAGCGGAGAATCTACTCGTCTTACGCATGAGTTTTTTGTTCGTTTCAGCCCTGGAACAGTAGCCCCCCACGCATGTATAAGCTGTATAATCGGGTATACCTGGGGGAACCGCAGTGAATAAAACCGGGATTAGAGAAGTACGCTCATCAAAGGCACCCGAACCTGTCGGACCGTACAGTTCTGCTGTCAGAGCCGGTGAAATGCTTTTCGTATCCGGACAGCTGGGTATCGACCCGACCTCGGGAGAGCTGAAGGATGGTATCGGGCTACAGGCCGAGCAGGCTCTCGAGAACCTTAGAGAGATAATCGGGGCGGCAGGTGCAGGTATGGATCGTGTTGTGAAGGTAACTCTGTACCTTGCAAGCATGTCTGACTTTGCCGAGGTGAACCGGATCTACGCCGGGTACTTCGATGCTCCATACCCGGCAAGGGCAGCCTTCGAAGTGGCTCGGCTGCCCCTTGATGCCCTGGTCGAGATAGAGGCGATAGCACTTCTCGAGGAGGAACGTTCTTGATCGGAAGAGTTCTCGCAATCGTTTCCGAAGCCGATTTCGTTACGAAACTGATACTGCTGGCAATTTTCTTCCTTTCGGTTGGTTCGTGGGCAGTGGCAATCTCCAAGCTCCGGGAGTTCAGGAAAGTTCTGAGTTCCTCCAGGCTGTTCATGGACACGCTCCGAACAACCGGGAAACCGCCGGGAGGTGAGTTCTGGCAGCGGAGCAGGGAGATAGGTCCTCTTGCAAGGATGTATGCCGAGGCAGGGCGTTTTCTTCAGCGAAGACTTGACAGGGGAGCAACAGGTGTTCTCTCACAGGATGAAGTAGGGAGTCTGCAAAGCGCTCTCGAGCGCGAGGCAAGTGAAGACCTCGCTCAGAGGGAGCGGAATATAGGGTTCCTGGCTACCGTCACCAGCGTGTCCCCTCTACTGGGCCTGCTCGGGACGGTCTGGGGCATTCTCGGTAGCTTCATTGGAATGAAGGAGCTGGGAGTGGCAGATCTCAGCGCTGTCGGCGCCGGTGTTGCCGCCGCCCTTACTACGACCGTTGCAGGGCTTCTGGCTGCCATTCCTGCTAACATCTTCCACAACTTCGTAGTAGGACGGATAAACTCTCTCGCGGGGGATATCGACAGGTTCCTGTCCGAACTCGTCGATGTCTGCAGGAGAGGAAGCCTGCAGTGATCAAGACCAGGTACAGACAGTTCTCCGCGATCAACGTTACGAACCTGGTGGACGTCACACTCGTTCTGCTGGTTATTTTTATGCTTTCGGCACCCGTGATGCAGCGCTCCGCTGATATCAAACCCCCATCCACCGATCAGGGAAGGATCATCAGCCAGCTGGACCCCGGAGAAGCGCTCGTAGTAGAGATCGATGCCTATGGCAACATTACCGCCGCCGGGGAACCGGTATTTCTCGAGGACATCTCTTCCATTGCCTCGGCAGCCATCGAGACGGGAAGATTCGACGCATTCGTCAGGGCCGACAGGGATGTCAGGTACGAGATCGTAGCAAACACGTTGACCGAGCTGCGCCGGGGGGGATACGAGAACGTCGGGCTGATCTCGGAATCGGTGGCCGAGGATGAGTAGCCTTTCTCTGGACAGATTCTTTGATGATGGCGTAAGGAAGGGGCTTCTCGTTTCCGTTCTGGCTCACGTGGCTCTCCTCGTATTCGCTCTTGTTTTCGCCGGGGACAGGACTGTAACGATGATGTATGCAGGAGGGAATGCCATTTCCGTCGAGATGGTTACTCTCGTTTCACCGGAATCACTCGTCGAGGAAGCGGTCGTTGTCGAAAACCCGGTTGTGGTTGAGGAAACCGTTGAAGTTATCGAAGAAACACCCATTCAGGAGAATCCTGTTGTCGAGGAGACATCCGTTCAGGAGAATCCTGTTATCGAGGAAAATCCTGTTCAGGAGAACCCCGTTCAGTCCTTCATGTCCGTAGGTTCCGAAGGAGAGGCCGGCTCCGGTGCACCGGGTCCTGCAACTTATGAATCGAGGGTGTTCAATGCAATTCGTCGAAATTTCAGGACATCGGTTCAGCCCGGACAATCCTTCAGAATACGCTTTGTTGTCAATACAAACGGCTCGGTGGAGTGGGTAGCATTGAGGTCGAGCGGGGAGCCTGCCTTCGACAGGGCAGTTGAGCATGCACTGACCATGGCATCCGTTCCCCCGATTCCTCCCGGCAGAACGGAGCCGGTCGTACTGAACATCGAATTCTTCGGACCCGAGTGAAAGGGACTGGTTCATGAACCTCTGCACGGTGCTGGTGATGGTCCTTGCGTTGTCCGTGACCGCTACCGACTTCCTTCCGATGACACCTATTGGTGCGGAGTGTATTCCCGTCAGTATCTCCGTAACCGGGTCGAATGATGCCCTGGTTGCCGATGCAGAAGCACAGCTTATAGATGACATCGATTTCTCCGGATTGCTCGAGATAGCCGACGAGGGCTATGCGCAGGTAGACGTGAGTGTCGCTTCGGACATCAGGGGGGGGATTGTTCTGAAATCTTCTGTCGTATGCGACGGGGAGCTCCTCATGACGAAGGAATACTCCGGGAGTTCGATATACCCCCTGATCCATGCTCTTGCGGATGATCTCGTCTTCCAGCTTACTGGCGAGCAGGGTATTGCTTCGACGAGAATCGCCTATATCATCAGAACCGGCGAGACGTATCATCTTGCGGTGAAGAGCCTTGATCCAAGGCCTGCATTCTTCGTACTCACCGATGACGAAGTGATAACGACACCTTCCTGGAGCCCTGACGGTGACCGGATAGCTTTTACTTCTTTCCGTTCGGACAGGGGAGACCTGTACACTTACACGTTCTCTACCAGTACTGCCGGGAGGGTTCTTTCCAGGGGAGGATTGAATACTTCTCCGGCATGGAGCCCCGATGGCGGGAGTATCGCGCTGACGGTCTCGGAAGCAGGCAACTCGGACATCTATCTCTTCGGCATCGACTCGGGGGATTTATCGAGGCTCACCGTCCGTAACTCGATTGAGACGTCCGCCAGTTTCTCACCAGCGGGGCACCAGATAATTTTCACTAGTGATAGAATCGGATATCCTCAGCTCTACATCATGGACAGCTTCGGAGGCGGCGCCGACAGGCTGACTTTTTCCCACGGGTACTGCGACAGCCCGGCATGGTCGCCCTCGGGAGACCTCATTGCCTACACGGCAAGGGCTGGAAGGAACTTCCATATCTTCGTAATGAATTCAGACGGTTCCGATGTAAGACAGGTTACATTCGAGGGATCGCTGAACGAGGATCCCACCTGGTCACCAACCGGAAGGCATCTGGCTTTCAGCAGTGACCGGGATGGTGAGAGAGCAATCTATATGCTCGAACTGAACAAGCTTATAACCCGTAAACTCACTGACAGTGGTGAGAGCTACTGTGCTACCTGGTCACCACTGCTGCTCTGATCTGTGGCCTGGAAAGGATGGTTCAGAGATGAAACGACTGCTGCTTGCGGCATCTGCTGCCACTCTACTCGCTCTGGTTTTTACCACTTCTACGGGATGCAGACCCGATGAAACGATTCCCGATGGTGATGATTCGACGGATGTGGTCATGTGGGATGATTCGCTCGCCGTCGGCGTATGGGAACCCGATACGATGGCAACTTACATGGAAGAGCTTGTTGCCCACCAGGAGCAGCTCAGAGATGTTTTCTTCGAGTACGACAGCAACGAACTCAGTGGAGATGCTCTTGATGCACTGATGTTCGACGCGAACTACATCATGTCAAACCGGGGTTTCAGGGTTCTTCTCGAAGGTCACTGCGATGAGCGCGGGACAATCGACTACAACCTTGCCCTTGGTGAGCGCAGAGCACAGACAGCCTTTGAATATCTCGTCAACTACGGAATAAGCGCCAGCAGGCTGGAAACGGTCAGCTACGGTAAGGAGAGACCTTTTTCCTACGGCAACGACGACCAGGCATGGGCAATGAACCGGAGAGTGCACTTCCGAGTCCTTCCGGAGAACTGACATGCGAAATGCCGTAACGGCCGCGGCCGTCCTTGCACTCCTGCTCACCGGTTGCTGGGGCTCCAACTGGGTCAACTCCCCCGGTCGGGTCGAGAAGATTGAGATCAGACAGCTGGAGATGCAGGAAATACTCGATACACTGTCACTGACGGTCGAGGGCAACGAGTCTCTGCTCAGGGGTCTCACAGCCCAGTCGGGTATGCGCACAGCCGAGCTCATTGATCGGATATCGGCTCTTGCATCCGAGCTTGAAAGGGCTTTGCAGAAGCTTGATGACGGCGGCAGCCTGTCCGTGCAGGATACAGTTGCCGGACCGGGAGTCCAGGTTCTGTACAACGAGGCATACATGCAGTATCAGCAGGGGAATTTCGAGATCGCCTCAGAAGGATTCAGAGACGTTGTCCGAACCTATCCATCCAGCTCACTGGCCGACGACGCTATGTACTTCATGGCCCTGAGTCATCAGTCCATGGGAGACGCCCACAGGGCAATAGAGGACCTCGTCGCCATTTACTACGTCTACCCCTCTTCCGACAGAGCTCCCTCAGCCCTTGCCAGAGCGGCAGCAATTTACGGAGCCCACGGCGCATCGGATGACAGGGAAAGACTTAACATCCTGCTTCTGGAATTCTACCCCGGCAGCGACGAGGCTGCCCTCGTCAGAGAGGAGCATGGGGGTTCTCAGTGAACGCTTGCGCTGTCTTTGACGGAACGGGGCTGTTTTAGGCATAATTCACTGTTTGCCAGGCCAGAAGCAGACCTGACTACAAAGTCTTTGAAGAGTAACCAACCGCGAGAGTGGCGGAATTGGCAGACGCGCCAGGTTTAGGACCTGGTGGGGATACCCGTGGGGGTTCGAGTCCCCCCTCTCGCACCAGATCAGAGGAAATATATGACAACTCACTACGAAGTTACGGAAGAAGACGGCAATCGCAGAACAGTCCGGTTCATGATGGCGGCGGAAGAAGTAACGGCTCTCTTTGCCAGGATCCGTCGCGATATATCCAGGGACGTATCAATGCCGGGCTTTCGACCAGGGAAGATACCGCCTTCCATAATCGAGAAGCGTTACGGCAATATCATCGTCGCCGAGGTTGCCGACAGGATAAGAGAGGACCTTACTACAGAGGCTCTGGGGGAGCTCGACTGGATTCTGGGAGACACTAGTCCTGAAGGTAAGATAGATCTGCCCGCAGACGGTGAGGAGTACGGCTTCGAGCTTACCTTCACGCTCTTCGAGACACCCGAGCCTGTGGATTACAACGGCATCGAAATACCCATCCCACGTATCGATCTGGACAAGGCTCTCGAGGATACGCTTCAGTCGTTCCGGGAAAGGCTTGTGGAGTTCAATCCTGTCGAAAGACCTGCGGACAACAACGATCTTGTAATGCTGGAGACGATCCCTGCGGGGAATGACGATTCCGATGAACCAAGGACTCTGACCATCAGAATAGGAAAGGAACAGATCGGACCGGGATTCGACGCGCTGCTCAGGAACACTTCCGCCGGGGACGGTTTCAGTGCAAGAATGGAGAGCATATCCGGTGACGACAAAGCATCTGGTGACTCACACAGATTTGTAGTGACGGAAGTAAGCGAGGCAGTTCTCCCCGATCTCGATGACGATCTGGCAAAGAAAGTTGCCGATGTCGATTCCCTTGATGAGCTCCGAACAAGGATCAGGGAGAATATCGAGAAGAGACATGAAGACGAAGTGAAGTACCTTACCGAGAGAATTGCACTGGACACACTCCTCGATTCAAACCCGTTCGATCCTCCCGAGTACATGGTGAAGAACCTGTCCACTGACTTCCTTGCAAGGCTCGACGAGGATGAGCCATCCGAAGAGACAAAACAGGCAATCAAGGAGATGGCTGCAAAGAAGGTACGCGAATTCCTCATTCTTCGTGCAATTGGATTGAAGGAAGGGATCGAGGTCACCGGGGAGGAAATAGAGAAGGAGCTGAGCCCGGAAGAATCACCTTCATCCCTGCTCGACAGGCTGCGGAATCGCCATGCAGTGGAACACGTTCTCTCACAGGCGACTATTATCGATAAGGACGAAGAGCAGAAGGCGGACGAGACCGTCGAATCACCCTGGCGGTGGGTAAAGGTCACAGAGGACAAGGCGGAAACGGAATCGGTTACTGCCGGAAGCAAGGAAGGGTAGACGATGTCGATAATTCCTTTTGTTGTGGAGCGAGTAGGGAATACAGAACGCGCATACGACATCTATTCAAGGCTTCTCAAGGACAGGATCATCTTCGTGGGGGATGTCATTTCGGGTCAGACGGCCAGCGTGGTCGTAGCACAGCTTCTCTTCCTCGAGGGAGAGGACCCGGACAGGGACATCAACATGTACATCAACAGCCCCGGAGGATCCGTATCAGCGGGTCTGGCCATATACGACACAATGCAGTTCATCAAACCCGACCTGGCAACATTCTGCATGGGAGCAGCCGCAAGTATGGCTGCAGTCCTCCTTGCAGCGGGAGCTGACGGGAAACGCAGCATACTGCCCCATGCACGAGTGATGATTCATCAGCCGATGGGCGGAGTCAGCGGCCAGGCAAGCGACATAGAAATCGAAGCACTGGAGATTATCAAGCTGCGCAAACAGATTGACCTGATTCTCGCAGATCATTCCGGTCAGACGGTCGAGAAGATCTCGCAGGATTCGGACCGGAATTACTGGATGAGCGCTCAGGCCGCCGTGGACTACGGCCTTGTGGATACTATACTTGTGAAGCGAAGCTGATCCCTGAGAGGGATGGGAACATGTCCAAGGTAACAAGATGTTCATTCTGCAACAGACCTTCACGTGAGGTCGCCAGGCTGATCCAGGGCCCTGGAGTCAGCATATGTGACGACTGTATAAGGTACTGCAGTGAACTGATAACAGATACTGAAGACACGATCATAGAGGAGAAGCCCTGTTTCCTGACAGGGGAACTGCTTCCGCCGGCTGACATCAAAGCCAGGCTGGACGATTACGTGGTTGGCCAGGAGCATGCAAAGAAGGTTCTCTCGGTTGCAGTCTACAACCATTACAAGAGGCTGCGAGCCTCCGTAGAACCGGACAACGATATCGATCTGGAGAAGAGTAACATCCTGTTGCTCGGACCTACTGGCGTGGGCAAGACTCTTCTCGCAAGAACACTGGCAGGAATCCTGGAAGTTCCATTTGCCATTGCAGATGCCACTACTCTCACGGAAGCGGGATACGTCGGAGAGGATGTCGAGAACATACTCCTTCGGCTTCTTCAGGTTACGGATATGGACATCAATACCGCGCAGCAGGGAATCATCTACATCGATGAAATAGACAAGATCGGAAGGAAATCGGAGAATCCGTCGATCACAAGGGATGTGTCGGGTGAAGGCGTCCAGCAGGCGCTTCTCAAGATAATCGAAGGTACTGTGGCAAGTGTTCCTCCCCAGGGTGGCCGCAAGCACCCTTACCAGGAGAACATCTCGCTGGACACTTCGAATATTCTCTTCATATGCGGTGGGGCATTCCATGGTCTCGAGCAGGTCATCTCTGGCAGAATGAGGAAGACTACTCTCGGATTCAATGCGGCAATCGATGGAGTGACTGCCGAGGACGAAAACCTCTTCTCCCATGTGGAGCCACGTGACCTCGTTCATTACGGCCTCATACCGGAACTCGTCGGGCGGCTTCCAGTGCTTGTAGCACTCGATGATCTCTCCGAGGCGGATCTGGTCAGGGTACTCACGGAACCCAGGAACGCTCTCGTCAAGCAGTACCAGTACCTCTTCCAGCTCGAGAACGTAGCGCTGGAATTCCAGAAGAAAGCTTTGAAAGAGATTGCCCGGGATGCAAGAAAAGCCGAGAGCGGGGCAAGAGGGCTCAGAACGATTATGGAACGGATTCTGCTCGATCCGATGTACGATCTGCCTTCTCGGAACGATACAACCTCCAAGCTCGTCATTACCCCCCAATGCGTCAGGGGGAATGAAGCTCCAAAGAGATATGCCAGACGGAAGAGGATTGACAAAGCCGTCTAATGAAAAAACTTCGAGCCACATTTGTCAGGAGTTGTCCCGGACCGGAATATCTTCCCAATGACGGACTTCCCGAAGTTGCGTTCATCGGAAGATCGAATGTCGGCAAGTCTTCGCTTCTCAACATACTTACGGAGGGCAGAGACATTGCCAGAACGAGTTGCAGACCTGGCTGCACCCAGTACCTGAATCTCTATTCCGCAGGCGGAGAGTTCTATCTGGTTGACCTTCCGGGGTACGGGTACGCCAAAGCTCCGGAACGTCTTCGAAGATCCTGGTCGGACTGGATAAGTGCCTACCTCGAAGAACGAGCAACTCTGAGAGGGGTGGTTCTCCTCGTCGACTCGCGGCACCCGGAGCTGGAGAGCGATGCGGAGATGTCCGAGTATCTAAGGACCAGAGGGCGGCCATACGTTATCGCCCTGACCAAATCGGATAAGCTGAAGAGAGGAAAACTGTCTCAGACATCCCGGACTGCGGGTGATATGGGTCCGGTAATCGTGGTTTCCTCGAAAACGGGTGCAGGTGTTCAGGAACTCAGGAAGTGGCTTCTAAAAGCCATAGCAGTTTAAAGGGTTAGAACCAGGAAAGGTACTTGGACATGCCAGCAAGTATCGTAGTCGGTCTCCAGTGGGGTGATGAAGGCAAGGGAAAAATTGTTGACAACCTTTCCGGCTCGGCAGATGTGGTTGCCCGGTTCTCTGGCGGAGCCAACGCAGGGCACACGGTTGACACCGGCACTGGCAAGTTTGCTCTGCATCAGCTGCCTACGGGGTTGCTCAGGGAAGATGTAACGGGAGTGATCGGCTGCGGATGTGTTATCGATCCCATCGGGCTTGCAGAGGAAGTGAAGCTTCTCGAGCAGTCCGGGATCAGCATAGAGGGCCGGTTCATGATCTCCGGCAAGGTTCATCTGGTCCATCCCGCGTACATGCATCTCGATAAAGCTGACGAACGCCTTCGCGGTGATGACGCAATCGGCACCACTGGAAAGGGAATCGGGCCATCTTACGTCGAGAAGTACAGGAGACGTGGAATCCGCCTCGAAGACGCGGCATGCCGCTCGGTATTCGAGAGGAAAGTTGCTTTCCATACAGATCTGTTTTTCGAAACGATGAAGCCATCGCAGGATGAATCCAGTGAGCTGCGGGATGAGGTAGATCGGTTTATCGGCGAAGCACTCTGGCTTGTCGAGTACTCGGCTGACATCTCAATGGTCCTGAACAGGTATCTTGATGATGGATTAACCATTATAGCGGAAGGTGCCCAGGGCTCTCTCCTCGATCCTGACCATGGAACGTACCCTTTCGTTACATGTGGTTCATGTGTTTCCAGCTCTGCCTGTACCAGCCTCGGAATCGGACCCACTCGAATCGACGAAGTCGTCGGTGTCGTAAAAGCCTACTGTTCGCGTGTTGGCCAGGGCCCTTTCCCAACCGAGCAGGACAACGAAATCGGGGAACTGATCCGAACCCGGGGTAACGAATTCGGTACTACGACAGGCAGACCACGGCGATGCGGGTGGTTTGACGGTGTGCTTGCCGGATACAGTGCCAGACTGAACGGCTGCAGCTGGATTGCTGTTACCCTTCTCGACGTACTCTCCGGGATACCTGAACTGATGGTGTGCACGAAGTACGAGCTCGACCCGGAAGTAAGCCTGTCGATATTCGAGACGGGAGAGCGCATGGGTATGCACCGCCCCGTGTACGAAACGTTTCCCGGCTGGAAAGAGGATATCGCCGGTGAACAGAGCTGGGACAGGCTTCCCGTCAACGCAAAGAACTACGTCCAGCTCATCGAGAGACTGGCAGGTGTTCCAGTCAGGGCTGTGTCAACCGGTCCTGGGAGAGAAGACATCATCTGGAGGTAACCCAATCTCCTGGTTTCGAGATAACCTGTGAACGAAACTGAACCCCTGTTCGACACGCACTGCCATCTCTATTCCGGAGATTTCCAGGGGAACACTGAAGGAGTGCTTGCAAGAGCCCGCCGGTCTGGAGTAGGGCAGTTCCTTGTTCCGGGGATCGATATCACCTCCAGCCGGACTGCCGCCAGGCTTGCCGCGCAGTACGAAGGTGTCTGGGCGGCTGCGGGAATACAACCGACGAACGTGTCCGGCTGTGGTGATGAAACACTCGGAGAACTGAAGAGACTGCTTCTGGAGCCGGGAGTGATCGCAGTCGGGGAAACCGGGCTTGACTGCTATCATGATCATTCCACTCTGCCTGCGCAGATCGAGTGGCTTCACCTCCATACGGCTCTGGCGGGAGATCTCGGCTATCCACTCGTTCTCCACTCGAGAAGTGCTGAAGAGAGGCTTCTGGAGGAGCTGCCGACCGATCTGGACGTGCCGGTTATTTTCCATTGTTACACGGGTCCGCAGGAAATTGCTTTGAAGGCAGTCGCCAGGGGCTACTACATAGGTTTCGCCGGTCCCCTCACGTACAAACGCAACGACGAGCTGAGAGAGCTTGTCAGACTGCTTCCCGCGGATCGGATTCTGGTCGAGACCGACAGTCCATGGCTTTCTCCCGAACCTTTCAGAGGAAGAGGAAACGAACCGGCCAGAGTGGGGCTCGTAGCGGATGCAGTCGCCTCATCCAGGGGTCTGTCACGGGCGGAAGCTCGATCACTGCTCTGGCGGAACTCACTCGATGCGCTCCTGCTTGCACCCGGATGCAGACGCACTGACCTCCTTTACAGACTCGGGAACAGCCTCTATGCAAACATTACGGGCAGATGCAACTGCGATTGTATTTTCTGCCTGAGATTCAGACAGGACGGCGTGGGCGGATACTATCTGAAGCACCGGGAGGAGCCTGCGTCAGATCGACTCAAAGCCTGTTTCGAACTGCTCGAGCCCGGGTGGTTCGATGAGCTGGTTTTCTGCGGATTCGGTGAACCCACGCAGCGGGGAGATCTTCTTGTGGAACTGGCATCGATTGCCAGGAGAAAGGGCTACAGGACCCGTCTCGATACAAACGGCCTTGCACTCGAACTCATGAACGAACGGAAAGTTCGGAAAATGCTTGGCTGTTTCGACCAGGTAAGCGTGAGTCTCAACGAATCATCTGCAAAGGGTTACGATAAAATATGCAGAACAGGATATCAGGATCCATGGAGTTCTCTTCTGAGATTCATCTCGCTTTCGAATCGGACAGGCTGTCAGACCACGCTCACCGCGGTGAGGTATCCCGGTGTGGATCTCACGGGGGCTGAAAACCTTGCCGGGGAACTCGGTCTGCCTTTCCGGATCAGGGGTTAGGTCTTGAATCACTCAGAGATCAGAAGGCTCCTCCGTGATGTAGGAGTAACCCCTGACAAACGTCTGGGGCAGACCTTTCTGCTGAACAGACTCGCTGCCGGGAGAATAGCACTCGAGGCTGCTCCAGGCCCCCGGGAGAATCTCCTCGAGATAGGTCCCGGACTCGGTGCCCTTACGGCTGAACTCCTTACCGTTTGCCGGTCGGTCACGGCAGTTGAGATATCTTTGAAGATGTGCAGATACCTTTCAGAGAGATTCGGAGCGGAGAGATTGCGGGTAGTGAACTCAGATTTTCTGAAAATCGACCCTGTGGATCTTCCAGGATACCCGTTTACCTCCCTAGCTGGAAACCTGCCCTATTCGATTTCCTCCCCTGCACTGCTCAGACTTCTCGAACCGGGCTTCGACCCGGTAAGGAAGGCTGTGTTCATGCTGCAGAAGGAAGTCGCGGTCAGAGTGGAGACACTGGACGGTGGAAAGGACTATGGGCGACTCTCACTTCAGCTCTGGCCCCGGTTCTCCGTGAGAGTGCTTCTTGACGTTGGCTCGGGAGACTTTTATCCACCGCCAAGGGTGGAATCTAGAGTGATCGTTCTTACCAGGCGCACGAATCCCCTGGTGAGTCAGAAGCTTTTCGAAACCTACAGGAAGCTCGTGAAGATCTCGTTTTCCTCGAGGAGGAAGATCATACTCAACAATCTTGCTGCGGTATTCGGTCGGGAGACGGCAGCAGACTATCTGCGCTCAGCCGGGATTGACGGTCTGCTCAGAGCGGAGCAGATCGCACCCGAAGCCTTCGCCAGGCTTGCCATGGTGATAGATAGATGAAACGACTCCTGCTTCTCTGGCCTTTTCTGGCTGCTGTTTCGTCGGGATACAACATCAACTACAGTGTAGATCTTACCCAGTACAAGGACACCAGAGCTCTGACCAACAGTTTCTCGTTCAATCAACAGATATCCGAAAGAGTGTCACTCAGCCTCAATGCGAGTTTCACTGCCAACAGGAGCGACGACCTGGATCGGTTCACGGATAACAGAAACGGTACGGCCAGAATCACCTGGAAGCCGACCACTGAGATCGAGTTCGCCACGTCTCTCAGGCGATCGATCAACATGGAGGACAGGTTCGGCAGTATGGTGCAGAACAAGGTGGATGATACCGCAACAGGTGAGATCCGCTACTGGCCCATGGACTGGCTTTCTCTGGATCTCGGTCTGGGTGTCCATTTCTATGATTCGAGGTATGCATCAGGAGATACGATTGCAACGAAGTATGACGACGGTGCAGTACGTAACGCTTCGATATCGCTGAACAGAAATATTCTTGATCTTGTCAGCACCAGTATATCCTTCTCAGAGGATAGAACCTACGGAGACCAGACCGATACAGGTGCAGACAATCTTATGGTAAGGATGAACTACGGTTTTCCGGAAATGATCTTCGACGGTGGCTATCTCAGTGTCCAGGTCGGAGCCAGAAAGAACTTCGTCCATTACGCTGATTCTCTTACCACGCACCGCGAAGACAGCTGGAACCATAATGAAAGTTTCGTTCTGCCCGAGTTCCTCCCCGATATCGCCATAGAGGTGGGGACCGGATGGTCATACACTTCGAGGTTCTGGGAGGAAACTGAAACCGACAGCCTTGGCGGAGACGTACGTGACCGGAAGGACGCAGACAGGAACGTATACTCCAGTATCAGGTGGGATATTCTCGAGAACCTGGATCTGGATTTCTCGATCTCGCGGGATATCTCGAGGACTGACAGATGGCGTCAGGGTACCGGTGTCGATACACTCTCGGGTATCTACGATGTAATCGATGATCGGAACCTGACTGCAACGCTGACCTACTCACCGGGAGAAAGCAGGATTTCGTTCACACGGGTAATCGAGTTGTACCGATACGACACCTACGGATCCTGGTTCGATAGCTGGGGTAACGAATACACTGACAACAGCGATAGAGATGAACTTCGCGAAGTACTGGGAATGACCGTAGAGATACCTCTGGATTCGAGGCTTACCCTCAAAGGCACACTCAGTGGTCAGCAGAGGGAGATCAACTACCTCATGGCCGAGCAGTCCGGAAACAGCAAAACCTCATCCGTTTACAGCTTTGTTCCCGGTTTCTCCTACGATCTGGGGGAGCTCTGGAAGATCGACAGTTCGGTCAAATTCAGCGCTGACTACACAACCTTCCTGTTTCCATCCGTCAGTACATCAGGCAGCGACCTGCTCTTCAGAAACGTGACATCGCTCTTCTCGCTGCAGAGAGTTGCCAGCGACAGTACGCGGCTGGGGATTTCACATAAGTTCCGCTTTCAGGATCAGGGCAGCTACGAGAATGCAGTTTACTCGAGATCCGAGGAGAGCCTGAACAACACTATCTCACTTTTCGGTGGATTCCATATCTCCCACGATCTGGGAGTTACACCGAGCTACTCCTGGGAATACTCGAAAAGAGCCTATCCTGGTAACGAAATGCTTGACCCGAAGATCGAACACCTCCATCATGTGGGGCTGAGAACCAGTATGTCGATGTCGTCCGGTACCCTTCAGATTCAGATCACCAGGACTTTTTACTCTAAAGCAAGCCGCCCGAGCTACTGGAGGGCCACGATTGGATTCAATTACCTGTTCTGAGGTTGATGGAGGAAAAATGCGGAAACTGTATCTCCTGGGTCTCGTTCTCCTGATTCCCCTGGCGTGCTCCTTCTTCGAACCACGGATACCAGAGTATCCGGAGGAGCCATCTTACCAGTGGTATGACCCCTACTTCCCATCCGCAGTTCTTGCCAACCTGAAAAGCACGTTCGAGGCTCACAACATTACCTACATGCAGTGTTTCGATTCCACGTACGTTTTTCAGGCAGATCCGCAGGACACCCTCTATTACGGCGGCTGGCTCGAGTTCAGCAACTGGGATTATTCAGTCGAGTACAACGTCATGGATACCGTATTCGGGATTGCCATCTCCGCGGGGGGCAGCTATCCGGAAGACAGCCTTGTCTCGATGGACCTCATCGTCATGCCCGATTATCCTGACGATACGGCACCCAGTGATTCCACGATCATGTACCGCGAATACGAGATCGTCGTTGCAAGCAGCGAGTACTGCGGCTGGGATTCTCCCGCAATTGGCTATGCGAAGATCCATCTTATCGAGAGTGACTACGGTCTGTGGTCCATCCGCGTGTGGGAGGATTACAGGCTCGAATCCTCTGGCGACACACTCTTCACATGGGGGGTCGCCAAGGCCAACTACAGGTGAGCACATCGGGAATTTCCCCATGAGTGAGATCACATCGGACACTCTTGTCCTTGCCGCTTCAGTGACCGGTCTGGAAGCAGGCTCCATAGTGTTCGAGCTCGGGTCGGGTGCGGGTGGTGCGATTATCGAGGCTCATCTTGCCAATAGCGGTTGCAGGTGGACCGGAATCGATTGCCGATACGAAGCTCTTCTGCGCTCGAAGGATGCTGCCGCAAGGCATCCGGAACTCCAATACAATCCTGTCTGCTGTCTCGTAGAGGACGTCACGAAGGTTTTTCCCGAGGGCTGTGCAGACCTTGTTCTCATGAATCCGCCTTACAACGTTTCCGAACGGGGCAGGGTTTCTCCCGAGTCCGAGAGAAGCGTTGCCAGAAGCGGTGACGACCTTCTGATTTACGAATTCCTCCGCTCGGCATCTCATCTGCTCAGAATGGGTGGACGAATGGTGATGGTGAATCGACCTGCTGAACTCTGCAGGATACTCACCGGGTGCAGTGCTACCGGTCTGAATCCATGCAGCCTTCAACCCGTCGGCGAAAACGGGCAGCCGGCTGTGATCTTGGTTATCGAAGCATTCCGTTCGGAGCAGAAAGCCTTCGAACTGCTGCCGCAGAAAACGATCCTGGAAATTGTTCCCCGGAAATCAGAGCGTCTGTCTCCTGTACCTGAAGAGCGCCGCAGCATATCCTGCTGAATCCGAATCCCATCCCTCGATCATCTCGATGTAGAGTATGTGTTCGCCCGGCATGTCAGGGAATACTACAAGAGCCGTGTGATCACCCTGCGCAGAGTTTTCGAGTGAACTATCGGGAGAATTGATCCAGAATCTGAGTACGTTGAAGATCGAATCCGTCCAGATGTGAATGTGGTAGGAGTATTCGGTGGCAAAGTCTATTCGAATGCTCACGGTGTCCCCGAGAACGATGGTTCCGGAAACCGGATCCCCGAGCATCTCCTCGCCTATTTCCAACAGCCTCTCGGTGACCAGTCCAAGCCTGTAGAGGGCTTCCGAAGAATTTCCTTCAACGGAACCGGTTATCAAACAAAATGCTATGCTGAGGATGCTGATCCTGGTACAGGTCCTCAATCGCTTCCTTCCCCCCGGTGCCTTTGCAGGCTCCACGATACTCTCAGAATCTCCGCTGGTCGATAGCTGTACCTGTTCGAAGGACCCTCCGAGCATGAATCGTCCTGCAAGAATACTCGAAAATCCTCCCCTGGAAAACTCCCGGGGGCTTCTTTACCGGAAGAGACGGCACAAGGGTTCCTGAACGCTTTTACTTGGAGTATTTTCCCTGCGGAGGGAAGATGAAAGTACTTGTTACCGGAAGTGACGGACTGCTCGGGCGTTTCGTTCTGAATGCGTTCGGGACGGATGTATACGGAGTCGATATCAACGAACTCGATATCACCTCCCCGGAGCAGGTTGACTCGTTTGTTGCCACCGTAAAACCGGAATGGATAGTGAACTGTGCTGCTCTTTCCGATGTAGACCTCTGTGAGAGGAACCCCTCTCTTGCGATGGAAGTGAACTCTTACGGTGTATCCCTTCTAGCCTCGACGGGAGTCTCTCTCCTCACCATCTCGACCGATCACGTATTCAACAGGACCGATTGCCTGCCGATACTGGAAGACGAACAGGTTGATCCAGTTAACGAATATGCAAGAAGCAAGATATCTGGAGAGAAGGCTGTGCTTGCCGGTGCGAGCAACGTTGTCGTCCGGACCTCCTGGCTGTACGGAGGATGCAGTGGGCTGGTTCCGGCATTCTGGAAGAAGTTCGAGACGAATCAGGAGGTCATGGCCGTAACCGACCAGACATCCTCTCTGACCTATGCTCCCGACCTGGCTGATGCTATCGTAACCATTGTCAGGAACGGTGAATCCGGTATCTTCCATCTGGTGAATCAGGGCGCTATGACTCCCTTCAGTATTGCGGAAGGGCTCAGCAGGATACTTGGAAAAGGCAGGATCACTCCCGTTACCTGGAGGGAGCTGGGAGTGGACGCACCGAGACCGGCCTGTTCCGTCCTTGGCACTGGCAGGGGCATTCTCCTCCCACCGGCGTGGGATGCTGTCGAAAGGTGGATGGAAGACATTGTCTGAAACACTGGAAGAATATCTGAACGCGGCCGAAGCGGCCGTGAAGGCAATTGACAGGAAGAGTATTGGAGAGGCAGTCACACTCTGCGTCGAAGCACTGCAGAGAGGGGGATCGATCTTCTTCTGCGGCAACGGAGGCAGCGCGGCTGACGCTCAGCACTTTGCAGGAGAACTCGTGGGTCGATTCAGACTCGAGCGAAAAGGATTCCGGGCGATCGCCCTGACCGCGGACAACGCGGTTATCACCGCGTTGGCGAATGATTACGGGTTCAGGGAGGTTTACGCAAGGCAGGTTCAGGCACTCGGCAGAAAAGATGATGTACTCTTTGCGCTGTCGACCAGCGGAAATTCTGAGAGTATCGTGGAGGCGGCAAAGGCAGCCGGTAGTATTGGAATGAAGGTTGTTTCGCTGACCGGTAACAGATCATGTGAGCTCGCAGCACTGTCCGATGTTCATTTCGTATCTCCAAGCAGCCTGACGAGCCATTCACAGGAGGCCATCCTCGTTGCGGGCCATTCCATCTGCTGGGCTATCGAGAAGATCATGACGTCTGGCGATGGAGGCTGCGATTGCTGAAAGGCAGAACCTGGAGAAACGTGACGATCGGCCTCGTCATCGCGGCGCTGGCGCTCTTCCTCACTTTCAGGAAAACCAATCTGCCGGATCTGTTCTCCGCCTTCGGCGAAACGTCCTGGCTTCCACTTCTGGCGGTTCTGCCATTCCTTGCTCTCAGCTACGTCTTCCGGATCTACAGATGGAAAATTCTGCTCGGTCCCATTTCGAGAGTATCGTTCAGGACTGCAACGGGTCCACTCGTAACCGGGTTCATGGTGAATTCGCTGCTCCCCGGGAGAGTCGGTGAGATCCTGCGGGCTCTTCTCCTCTCTCGAAAAACCGGGATTCCCAGAGCGGCATCTTTTGCGACGGTAGTTCTTGCCAGGCTTTTCGATGGATTGACACTCTCGGCAATGACTCTCTGCGTCCTTGGTGCGATGTGGAACACGCTCGATTCGGGTATCCGCACCGGTTTCGTTGCAGCCACCGCGATGTACCTGGTGGTCCTGCTGGTCCTTATCATGCTTCGGATCTGGCGGGAGAAGGTGATCGGCGTTATCACTGCTCCAATCAGGCTCTTCAGGTTTCACGGTTTTGCCGGTAAGGTGGAAGCGATACTGACCTCTTTCGCAGAGGGGCTCGAGGTTCTCAGGAATCGTACCGAAGTTCTTGTGGTGGCTCTCCTGTCGCTCTGCATCTGGGCCTGCCTGGTCATCTCCGTCGTGCCCGTATTCTTCAGCCTGGGCCTCCAGCTCAGGTGGTACTATCCCGTACTCATTCTCGTTCTGGCAGGATTCGGGATGCTGATACCAACCCCTGCCGGAACGGGAACGGTTCATTACGCTCTGGGTGTGATCTTTCCTGCAATTACCGGAATCGAGAGTGATTCAGCCAAGGTCATGGCAATAATATTCCATGCCACACAGTTCATTCCCGTCATCATTGCCGGGCTTGTTTCAGCTCTCAGGGAAGGTGTGAGCACACGTACCGTCGAGGAGTTGTCGGAAGGGGAAACCGGGAAAGACCCACCTCTCTGACAGGTTCCGTTTTGAATCACACGTCGGAGTTCTGTATAATCGGGTGTTCTTCCGGGCAGAAGTTCAGGAATATGGAGGATCATAATGCCAACGTACGAATACGAATGTGAGAACTGCAACCATAAATTCGAACTCTTTCAGCAGATGACTGACAAGCCTTTAGAAAGATGCCCAGAGTGTGGCGGAAAGGTTGTGCGTCTCATCGGAGCAGGTGGAGGATTGATCTTCAAAGGCGCTGGCTTCCACGCAAACGATTATTCGAAATCAGCCTGTCAAGCTTCCGACAAGGGTGATACCCCTCCCTGCTGCTCAGGAGAATGTCCGGTAAAATCCTGATTCCTTAACCTCTCACTTGCCGTGTTCTGACCAGGAATCGTCTACGCTGAAAGACCGAGGAACTCCGGAGGGTGCGGTGAACAAATTCTGTGCTGCATGTATCCTGCTCATGTCGATACTCATGGCATGCGGCAGCGGGCCACACGGTGGGGGCGGGGTCAGGATTGTCTTCTGGCATGCCATGGGCGGCCCCCTCGGGGAAATGCTCGAAGACTCACTCATTGCCGATTTCAATGCCGGTCATCCAGGTATAGAGATCATCCCGGTCTGTATGGGGAATTACAGGGCACTCAGCCAGAAAATAATGGCCAGTGTAATGGCGGGAGATCCTCCGGATCTGGCCCAGGCATACGAAACATGGACCGCTCAACTGATCGGGGGCGAAGTTCTCGTTCCGCTCGATTCGCTGATGCGGGTGGACACTACGTTCACTGCTGAGATGTGGGAGGATCTTTATCCTGTCTTCCGTGACAACAGCACATTCGATGGCAGGATTTACAGTTTCCCTTTCAACAAGAGTGTTCCCGTCATCTACTACAACAGAGAGCTCTTCAGTGAACAGGATCTCTCACCGGCCGGTACGTGGGAAGAACATAGAGAGCTTCTCAAAGCTCTCACGCTCGATGGCAACAACGACGGGGACCTTAACGACGATGAGGACAGGTGGGGCACGGCGTTTACATCCAGCGTGTGGATGTTCGAATGCCTCCTTGCGCAGGCAGGCGGAACCGTGCTGAACGAAACGGGAACTGCTACTGGATTCAGCTCCCCCGAGGGAGTTGCGGCACTGGACTATCTTGTTTCACTCATACACACGGATCGTACAGCTTATCTGTCAACAGGATTCGAGCACCAGAGGGAGTTCGCAGCCGGGCGTGTTGCCCTGGTCCAGGGCTCTGTAACATCACTTGCCTTCATGGAGAGGGATATGCAGCAGCGAAGGGATAGCGGTCTCTCCTTCTTCACAATCGGGGTTGCACCCCTCCCTGCGGGTGAGGAGAGAGCGGTATTCATTGCGGGAACGAATGTAATACTGTTCAGAAGAGGGGATCCCGCCAGGATCCTTGCCGCCTGGGAGTTCATCAAGTGGTTCAATGAACCCGAGCAGCAGGCCAGATGGTTTGCCGGCAGCGGATACCTGCCGGCCAGGCAGAGTTCTCTGCTGGAAACACAGGTTACCGCGAGGATTGCGGAATATCCCGGGCTGCAGGCCGTTCTCGAACAGCTTGACTGCGCCCGGTTCGAACCACAGATAATTGCCTGGTACGATGGACGGGAATTTCTCTCCGAAGCCGTGGAAATAGCTTTGTATGGTCGGATGACCGCGGGAGAAGCGCTCTCCAGGGCGGCCGAACTGGCCGATGCCGAAATAGAATCGACGAGGTAGCAGATCTACATGCGGAACCCTTGGACAGGGGGCTGGAGATGAGAGTACCCTTTCTGGCGCTTCCAATCATTGTATGTGCCGGGTCGCTCATGGCCCAGGTCATTACCGTAGCTGAAGCACGAATCGATGGCAACGGCGACGGCATCCCGGATCTTCTGGGGCAGATAGTCACGATCGAAGCTGTAGCAACATGCGAGGGTACCCTCTTCAGCGAAACAGGTCTGAGCTTCTACGTGCAGGACGAGACTGCGGGAATCAATGTATACGCTTACGAATCTGCGTCACCCGGAGCGATCGATGCAGGAGACTGGTGGCGGATCACCGGTGAGATCAAGCAGTACAACGGGCTTGTTGAAATATCACCGGATTCACCTTCCGATTTCGAGTATCTCGGTCACCCGGGTGTTCCATCTCCCCTGCAGATGGTCAGGAATCAGAGTGTCGGCGAAAGCCTGGAGGGTCTGTTGCTGGCTCTCGGAAACCAGGCTTTGAGCCAATGGGTGAGCGTTGCCTCTGCTCCTTCCTCTGCTGGAGGAGGGTACAACTTCGATGTATGGAACGGCTCTGCAGCCGTGTCGGTCAGGGTCAGCGAAACAACGGGTATCAGCGTGTCGGGAATCAATACCGGGACCAGGCTATTCATCACAGGTCTGGGCGGGCAGTACGATTCTGAACCTCCCTACACGAGCGGCTACCAGATTCTTCCCCGGTACCAGTCGGACCTGCAGATATTCGATCCCGCAATTCCCGACTACTTCCATCTCGACGTGACCGGTAATCCTTTTGCACCTTCACTCGATGAGTTCATGCTGATCGAATACGGCGGAATGCCCGGAAGCAGGTTCGTACTGACCCTGTTCGACAGAACCGGGAGGGCAGTCGCCCACATCGTAGAATCCGGAACGGCCGGGGATTTGATCGAATGGAACGGCAGAGATGACAGCGATGAGATACTTCCGATGGGCCAGTACCTGCTGCTTCTCGAGGAAATCGATTCCGATGGCGGAAGAATGACCACGACCGAGACCGTGGTCATCGCTGCTGAACTGGGGGCGAAATGAGACCGAAACTCACCTTCCTGACTGCAAGCCTGGTTCTCACGCTGTCATCCGTATCACTGGGATCGTTCGAGGAGCTGGAAGCGGGCATTGCTGCACAGGCCATGGGCGGCACCGGTGTTGTCTCCTCGGGAGTGGGCGCACTGTTCTGGAATCCCGCCTCCATAGCAGGTATCGAAAACACCGTTATCAGTATCTCAGCCCGGCTTCCATGGACGAATTTCGACTTCGCGACCGCTGGCCTCGACGGAGCGGTTCCCGTCTCCGATTACTGGACGGTCGGGGGGACCCTCAGGTACTTTGGAGGAAGCCTCTACAGCGAACAGATCATCGCTCTCACCGCTGCCGGGAAGCTGACAAAGGACATGGCATTCGGTATTCAGCCAGTGTACTGCAGAGCTGCCATCGAAGACGGTGTCAGTACTTACGGAAGCGCAGGCACAATCGCACTCAACGCAGGTTTTCAGGTAAGACTCTACTCTCGATGGATGATCGCTGCGGCAGTGAGAAATCCATTCCAGGCTCGAATTGGCGAGGGCGGTGAGTACCTCTCCAGGAAGATCGATGTTGGCGTAAGCTATGAACCGTCTCCCGGGCTTGTTACGGCCTTAACCCTGTCAAGGGATTTCCGCGGGACCAGGCTCCATGCCGGGCAATCGCTGCCGTTGGGAGCACTCCGCCTGATGGCCGGTGTGCAGAGTTCCCCGGCTACGGTTACAGGGGGGTTTGCCGTGAAGATATCGGGAATGGAGATCGAATATGCCGTCCAGACACATCCGCAACTGGACCTGACGCATCAGATGGGTGTGATCTATGGTTTCTAGCCTGTTGATCATCTTTCTATCACTCTCGCCGCCTGGCTGTCTCGATCTGAATGATGCGACCGCTGAGGAGATGGTCCGGAGGGCGGGGCTTTCACCGGAGCAGGCAGAAATACTCAGGGATTACATCTTCGAAACGGGAGGTCTGCTGGACGTATACGAGGTAATGGTGCTTCCCGGGTTCACCGCGACCGAGCTCATTTCTCTGAAGAAGGTTTACGCTGTGCTTCCACCTGCTCAGGGGCGTCTCTCCCCCGATGTGATGGATGTCATGGAAAGGCTTGCTGAGGAGGATGGTCCCGGTGATGCGGCCGTTGAGGAGTGGGAGAACCTGCTGGTGCGTCCGCTCCCCATCAACAGTTCCTCGATGTGGGATCTCAGGGCACTGGACAGAGTCAGCCTGATCGATGCCGTCGCAGTCGAGCGACGGTTGAGAACTCTCGGAGAGCTATCTGCCGTTAGGTCGCTGCGAAGCACGGATTACCTCAGTTACTACGGCTACAGGAACATGAGGGATTTCGTGTCCACCAGAGAACTGGATCTGTCCTCCATGGATCTTTTCGGGAGCTACAGGCTCGTTGTAGACGGAGGAGACGGCAGGAACGATGACGAGGAAAGCCTGAGCGGTGTTCTGAACAGCCTCGAGTCGGCTCTGTACGAAATGAGAACGGGTGGCCGTGATTACACCGGAAGTCCTGTAGACAGTGCCGCGCTCTACGAACAACTTAGTTCTGAACTCCTTGAAGCGCAGTCGGCTAGAAGTGTCACTGGTTGTACCCACAGGTTAAGAATCGGCCTTGGTGACAGGTTCCGGGGCGGAGTCCGTCTCTCTCGGCAGCGAAACTCGACGGCTGGCTCAGGTCTCTTCTACGATCTGGATATGGGACAGGTCAGCAGCACGTTCGACAGAGGGAAAGCGTACGTCTCACTGAGCCACCTCGGCATCGTCGAGCAGGTCGTGCTCGGGAACTACAGGTTGTCGCTTGGTCAGGGGCTGCTGGTGGACAACAGCGATGAACTCATGTACCGGAGCATGAACAGATCATGGGGACTTTATCCCGATCTCACTTCCACAAGGCAGTTCGCTTTCCTTGGCGGGGCTGCACAGGTCAGGATGGGAAGCGTACTCGGATATGGATTCTATTCGAGCGCGTACAGGGATGCCCTGGTGAACTCCGATGGTTCACCTAACACCCTTCTGTTGACCACGGTGAGAACAGAGCCGTACTCGAATGTACTTCTCGAAACAACGTATGGCGGTTACGCATTCCTGGATCTCGGAGGAGTGTTACCGGTGGGAACTGCAATAGGCATCGGTGGTCTGAGTGTGGCTTGGGACGATTCCCTCAACCCGGACTACACGTACCTCGATATTCCAAATGACTCCTACGTGTGGAGCTGTCCCGAGTACAGTAACTTTTTGTCGGGTAATCACCTGAATGTCGTCGCGGTGGCCGGGCAGACCGTTCTCTGGAACACGAGCTTCGAAGGCGAGCTGGCAAGACAGGATAACGGCTCCATCGCAGGATTGGCGCAGGCCAGATGGCAGAACAACTGGTTCTACCTGCTCGGGGCCTTCAGGCATTACGATATCGGCTATACGAACCCGTACAACAGGGGCTTTGCAGAGCAGACCCGGTTCGATGACACCGTGTTCGAGAAACCTTACAGGTTGAACGACCCGATTTCTTCGGAAATGGTGAACTGGCCGACTCCGAAACCGGAAGAGGGGATATACCTGGAGAGCAGATTCCAGCTCAGCAGACAGATCACGTTCACGAAAGTCTATCTTGATGTCTGGCGAAGCCTGCCCTACTCTTTCAACAACCACAGATTCCAGGGAGAAGTGGAGTACAGACCGGACTGGCCTGTGAGGTTCAGATTCAAGTACAAGTACCAGGAGAAGACCAAGCCGAAGGAAGTGATTCCTACCACTTCCCGCACACAGGAATTCACGTTTCGTACGTTTTTCCTGCCATGGGAGGGTGACTACTTCGACATCCGGCTCCGATTCGGTCTTGTCGGCCTTACTCCAAATCCCCTGTACGGAGACGACAGACTCATGACCGGAGGCTACATTTCCGCGAGGTGGGAGCACAATTTCACCGACGATCTGTCAGTTCTGGGCGGAACAACTCTCTGGACCACCAACGGAATGAGTCAATGGGAGTTCGAGGATACCGACATCGATTTCCTGGATGGCAGGGGTACGAAGTTGTACATTACGGTGAAGAACTCCCTGTCCGATTACCTGCAGCTGCGATTCAGGATACTCAGGAAAGACACTTTCTTTCCAAGGAACGGTCTCTACAGACCGGATCCTGACGACCGGTACTACTACCAGGGAGACCCGGACAGTCCTGTCAGAGATTTCGGGGATCACGTCACGGAATACGGTATTCGCTGCCAGCTGGATTTCCGCTGGTAGGGTGGAGGGATTATGAACGTACTTGCAGCAGGGCTGATTTCTTTTCTGGCAATTACCGGAGGATTGCCCGAAGTGAGCTGGCTGGGTTCTCAGTATCCTGCGGGAACGGCCAGATCCCTGGGAATGGGAGAGACCGGCTTTGTAGAGCCCTCCGCTCTTGGTGCCCTGGTCAACCCTGCGATACTGGGATTGGCTGATGAAGGCGTTCGAATTGACCTGTCCGGTTCCGCACTCTTCACAATGGAGAAGAGGACCAGGAAGGTCTATGACAGCTTTGGCAGCTCGATTGGCGAATCCGAGTACTCTTTCGATCAGAACCTGTTCTTCGAACCGGGAGGAGTCGCCGTCAGCATCAGAGATGTGGGGGGATTTCCCTCATCTCTTGCTCTTGCCGTCGGCTGGCGCGTAGCAGGGACATTCCATTACCGCTGGAACAGAACTGTCAGAGACGATAATTACGTGAAAACGGGTGCCGAAGATCTGGAAGTTTCCGGGAACGTCAGCGAATTCGTTCTGTCAACGGCATTCATGCCCTCGGATCTGCTCTGCATCGGGCTTGGCGGTGGCTATCTCACCGGTACGAGACGGTTGAACTGGGAGAAGACCCATGTGGATCCTGCTACTCCGGACGAAGCGCAGCATGACAGAACTGATTACTCCGGTATGGCTGTAAGAGGAGGGCTCCTGCTGGTGCCTCTGGAACGTCTGTCCTTCTCCCTGACCGCGGAGAAGGCTCTTTCGTTCACCGCTTCCGACGGCCCTGATGAAGTGGATGTAAGCCTTCCTCTGACTCTTCGGGGTGGCGCGGTCTACGTTCCCGGCAACAGGCTCAGGAGTACTTTTGCCGCCGAATTCTACTGGGAGAATGGAAGTTCCACCGAAGTCGACGGAGAGGATGCGGGGCTCGACAACAGCTGGGGCTTTCATGCAGGAGTGGAGAATCACCTTCCAGGTGGACCAGCCGTAAGGGCGGGGTTTGCCTTCGACCGTTCTCCCATCGCCAGGGCTCTCGACAGGATGACATTTACCGTTGGTATGGGTTTCAGGATATCGAGCTGGGAACTGGATTTCGGAGCAGGCTTCTCACCGGTGAGGTGGGGCCAGACGGAAATCCCCGGTCTGATCTCGTTTCCCCAGGATGACAGCCTCTGGGTCGAGGAAAGTGAAACCAGAATTATGATCTCAATCGGCAGAATCCTGTAGGGAACGGAGGTGATCCTGATGCGATATCTCGCAGTACTCCTTCTCGTTGCCGTCTCTCTGGCCTCTGCCGATGTGGTATACCTCAATATTCTGCACACCAATGATATACATGGCGGCATAGTTCCGCGGAGAGCAACGTTCCTCAACCCGGATTTCCCTCCCTGGATAGGTGGAGGCGCCTGGATATACGCTTACGTAGAGGAAGTACGTGCGAGCTGCGTGGAAGAGGGCGAGTACTGTCTGCTCGTAGACGCGGGGGACATCTACCAGGGAACACCTACCGGTAACTACGATACCGGACGGTTGATAATGGAATGGATGAACCTTGCCGGATACGATCTGATGACCCTCGGAAATCACGATTTCGATGATGGGGTCACGAATGCCCTGAATCTGTGCAGACAGGCGGAATTCCCGGTTGTCTGTGCCAATTTCGTTTCGACTTCAACAGGCGGGATACCCTCTCCGATTGAGCCCTACGTCGTAATGGACTTCGGCGGTATCGATGTAGCCTTCATCGGCCTTGTAACTCCTGACACCTACGGGCTTGTAGACCAGGAAGTTCTGGAGGGTTACCTGTTCACCGACGAGGTCGAAGCGACTGAGTACTACGTAGAGCTGGCCGAATCCGAAGGTGCCGATGTGATCATCCTGATATCGCATCTCGGACAGCCCCCCGATCCCTCGAAGTATCTCGAAAGGATTTACGAGGCCTGGGAAGCCGGTGAAGAGTACACAAAGGACTTCTCGATGAACAACACCGAGTTGTCTACACTCGTTCACGGTATTGATGTGATCATTTCCGGTCACACCCACATCGGGTTTGCCGAGCCCTGGGTCAACCCGATCAACCACACCGTCATCGTCCAGGGGTACGCCAACGGAACCGGAATCGGTCATCTGCGACTTGCCCTGGACGGTGAGACAGGAATTCTGCTCGGCTACGATTTGCCCTTCGGGGAGGAGTACATAAGCCTTCTTCATGATCAGTTCTGGTCCGATCCGGTAATGGAAGAGATCATAGAGGGCTACAGGGATATGGCTGAAGAGGGCATGGATAATGTGATAGGCGAGGCACTCCGGGAGATTCCAAGAGGCAGTGCCGAGCATCCTCTGGGCAGGCTGATCGCGGATGCCATGCTCGAGGTAACCGATGCAGACGTTGCCCTGATGAACCGCGGCGGTATCCGGGCACCAATCCCCAGGGGACCGGTAACACCGAGGATTGTATACGAAGCCATTCCATTCGAGGAGGATCTGTTCATTTTCATGCTCACGGGAGCTGAACTTGTCGAGGTTCTCGAAACCGGTATGCAGGGACGGCGTCGGGACATGGAAATAGCAGGCCTGACCGCGATGCGTAACCAGGCTTCAGAAGATGGAAACAGGATAGAGAACATGCTGATCGATGGTGTTCCCCTTGATGAAGAACATGTTTACAGGTTCGTAACCACTGGATACCTGGCTCAGGGGAATGTCGGTTACGACTTGATGAGGGAGTTCGAATCGACCAGTGCAGGGGTGACGCTGTTCGATGCGGTCATCGAGTACATAGGCATGAACTCTCCGTTACAGCCTGACAATCAGATCAGAATCGTCTGGATCGATGAAACGAGGTAGGTTGCCCTCATGAGCCATGAACCCTGTACCGTAGCAGTCCTCGGAGCAGGTCTTGCCGGTCTGAGTGCGGCAGACGTTCTGGTCTCCAGAGGATACGATGTGCTCGTCATTGAGAAGAATTCAGGATCGGGTGGACTTGCCGCTACCGTGAGAGCTGATGGATTTCATTTCGATTTCGGCCCCCACAGGTTCCATACCCAGAATTCCTTGATTCTCGAGCGGATTTCCACCCTGCTGCCCGAGCGGCTGTTACAGCTCGAGAGGCTCAGCAGGATCAGACTCATGGATCGCTATTTTCACTATCCTCTGTCACTTGGCGATGTGCTGAGACGAATGCCTCCGCACCGCGGTATCGGGATTGTCGGGAGCTACATTGGCGAGAAGGTCAGGAATATCTTTTCCCCCAGAAGCGAGGACGACTTCGAGGGCTGGGTTCTGAAGAGGTTCGGCAGGCAGCTGTACGATATCTACTTCGGGCCCTACACGGAGAAATTATGGGGGTGTCCGCCTTCCTCACTCTCCGCCGACTGGGCAAGTCAGCGGATTACGGTTCCAGGCCTGTCAGGTCTGGTAAAGGAGACGCTTTTCCCGAGTGGTGACAAGATCAGGAGTCTTGTCAGCACGTTTCATTATCCAAAAGGCGGGATAGGCCATATCGCCGAAGCATTCGAGAAGAGGATTGCGAAGGCAGGAGGGAAGTTTGCCTTCGACACCGTTCCGAAGAGTATAACCATCGGTAACGATGGCAGATTCGTGATCTCCACCGGCAACGATGAAATCCGGGTTTCCAGGATCATCAACACCATTCCCGTTACCGAATACGTCAGGCTTCTCGGCGGGAAGCTTCCGGATACGGCTCACTCCGTTGCTGCTCTGCTGCATTATCGCGGCATCGTCTTCCTGACCGTTCGAGTGAGGAAGAGACCTGACGCTAGAGATCACTGGATTTACGCCCCCGAGGAACGGTATCTCTTCAACAGGCTGTCCATCCCGGAGAACTTCGATGACGACCTCCCTGTTGAAGGTTTCCAGGTTGTTTTCGAATTCAGCTGCCAGAAAGACGATGACATCTGGAACGGTTCGATTGATCTGCTCGACTCGGCCATCGAGGGTGGAGCCAGGCTGGGTCTCTTCGAAAGGGACGATGTCACGGGAAGTATGCTCTCATATCAGGCACACGCCTACCCGATCTACGACCTGGGTTACGCTTCAAGGGTGGCGTCCGTGCTGGACTGCCTTCATTCCCTCGAGGGCTCAGTGACCTGTGGAAGACAGGGGCTCTTCAGATACAACAACATGGACCATTCGATCGAGATGGGACAGTACGCTGCCCTGGAGATCATGGGTGAGGGTTGCGTGAGAGATCAGTTCGGCTGGACCGCCGACACATGGGCTGATGGCTGATCCGGCTTTTACGAGCCGCAGAAGACTGATCCTGGCACTCATCATCGGACTCCCTTCGCTCTTATTCCTCACTGCATCCATCGTGGAACCCATTCTTCCCGACAGCGTTTCTGATGCAGTGGACCCTGTTCTGTCCGCAACCTGCCACAGGCTCGCTTCACGCAGCCTGGAGCTTCCATGGGGACTCAGCGGTCTGTGCTCACGCTGTACCGCCTTCTGGGCAGGCATGGTTGCAGGTGCGGTTCTCGTCCTTTTCGAGCTGCTGAGAATACCCCTCTGGCTGGCGGTGCTGCTGATCGTACCGCTTGCCGTGGACGGAGCGCTGCAGTACATGGGATTGTACACAAGCCTTAACTTCATCAGGATTCTGACCGGGGCTGCAGGCGGGATGGGGCTGGCAGCGGTGTTCTCGGCCTCTACCGGACGGTATTGCAGGGATACAGCGAGAAACGAACCGGACGACAGTGGACCAGCCTGTGTATAATCCCCGCATGATGCCGAATACCGCAGACGGGAGATGCGCTGTAAGGGTGGTTACATGACGAAGAGAACATGCCTTCTCCTGGTGCTGTTCATGGCCATCGAATTCGGGTGCGCCCCGGGGGGGAGCGATAAACCGAATGTGGTGCTGATAATCATCGATACTCTCAGGGCAGATCATCTTGGATGTTACGGCTACGGCAGGGATACTTCACCTGTACTCGACAGCCTTGCAGCTTCGGGAATCCGGTTTTCGAGATGTCAGGCCCAGGCTCCATGGACTCTACCGGCCCACGCCTCTATCTGGACCGGTCTTACGGTCACATCGCACATGGCAGGAAACAGGAGCGGCATAGACTATGGTCTTGACCCCGAATTGCAGAACATTGCAACCCTTCTGAAGGAAGAAGGATACGTCACGCTGGGTTTCGTCAACGTAGTGCTTCTCAACCCTGATTTCGGGTTTGCGAACGGGTTCGATCATTACGCATTCTGCGCCGATGGAAACGGACGCGCTGCGGAAACCGTCTCAGAGGTCCTCGAATGGCTTCATGAAAACCGGGGCAATCCAGGACCTCTGCTCATCGTCATGCATCTGTTCGACGTACACGCTCCCTACGATCCTCCCGGTCCATTCGACAGGCGGTTCTCGGAATCAGGAGCTGAAGGTGTAACCGGCTGGGAAATCGAAGAAGGCGAACTGCTGAATCCCGAAGACAGAGATCACCTGCTGGACATGTACGATGGCGAGATATCCTGGGTGGACAGTGAGCTGGGAAGATTCTTTGCGGAGCTTCGCTCGAGGGGCTTGTCCGGCAACACACTCATAATCGTCACATCCGATCATGGAGAGGAATTCCTCGAGCACGGCCGGTGGGGGCACGGTCACGATCTGTACCAGGAGCAGCTGCACGTTCCCCTCATCATCACAGGCCCTGGTATCCCCGGGGGAGTAGTCGATTCAACCCTGGCGGCACAGATCGATATCCTCCCTACTGTCATGGGATTTGCGGGGCTGCCGACCCCTCCGGAAGTCGAAGGTGTGAACCTTCTCGAACCTCATGGCCAAAGGGCTGTTCCTTCGAGTGGTGTCTCTCCGGACAGGTGTTTTCTTGTGAACTCGCAATTAGAGGATTTCGAAGATATCGCATCCATCCTTGTCGGCTACAGGAAAGCGGTTGTTAATTTCGGCACCGGTGAGAACAGAATGTTCGATCTCGAGGTCGATCCGGGGGAACGTAGTCCTGCAGAACCTGATCCCGATCTTATCGAGGCTCTCGAACTCTACTGGACAACCCCGCCGCTGGGAGAACCCTCCCCCGTATCGGGTGAACAGATCCGGGAGGATCTCCAGGGACTTGGCTACATAAGGTAGGAAATGCCCGATCATTGAGATTTCTGCCCAGGCTCCACCCCTCCGATACATGTGCTGGTGACGAGTTGACAATCAGAAAATTCTTCCAGAGATTCATGCTGATTTACACGCGTTTTCCAACCTTTGACCCATGTCAGGGGTTCCATCCATCGCGCGTAGGGTAGGTCAACATGCTGGCCTGGGGCTTGCATTTGCAGATGGGAGAGGCCGAGCCGCAGAATCGGCTCGCTGTTGCTTTCCCGCAAGACCATACACAACTTGCGGAAAGGACGACAATGAGCGGGATCAGAACACTCCTTCTAGGCGCAGCAGGGCGCGATTTCCACAACTTCAACATCGTTTACCGTGACAACGACAAATATCACGTGGTTGCCTTCACTGCAACTCAGATTCCGGATATCGATGGAAGAAAGTACCCTCCGGAGCTTGCCGGAAACCTGTATCCCGAGGGTATTCCTATCATCCCTCTGGACGATCTGGAGAATGTTATTCGCGGCGAGCGGATCGAGTTGTGCGTACTGTCCTACAGCGATCTCTCCGATCATACGGTCATGGAGCTGGTGAGCAGGGTGAATGCGGCTGGAGCCGATTTCACAATGCTGAGCGCAGAACGCACTATGGTCAGCAGTTCGAAGCCCGTGGTTGCGGTCTGCGCTGTACGCACGGGATGCGGTAAGAGCCAGACCACGAGAAAGGTCGCGGAAGTTCTCCAGGCTGCCGGAAAGAAGGTTGTCGCCATAAGACACCCGATGCCTTACGGTGACCTGGTGAAACAGAGGGTTCAGCGTTTCGCAACGATCGAAGATCTTGTGAA
Organism: uncultured bacterium; assembly: GCA_965371785.1. GTDB lineage: Bacteria > Fermentibacterota > Fermentibacteria > Fermentibacterales > JCC-6 > CBDUZS01. The sequence goes on along the minus strand of CBDUZS010000001.1, from coordinate 41,553 downwards.
GCATGGCTGCACTATCGAGGAGATGGAGGAGTACGAGCCTCATATCTGCAAGGGTATCATCGTTTATGCGGGAGTTGATTACGAGGCAATCCTCCGTGAAGCCGAGAAGGAAGCGGATGTGATCCTCTGGGATGGCGGCAACAACGATACATCTTTCTACAAACCGGATCTGACGATCGTCGTCGTCGACCCGCACAGGCCTGGTCATGAGATTTCCTACTATCCGGGCCAGACAAATCTCAGGCTTGCAGACGTTGTTGTGATCAACAAGATAGATAGTGCCTACCCGGAAGATGTTGACGAGGTAAGAGCAAACGTCCGGGCGGCGAATCCCGATGCGGTGGTTATTGAAGCCGCGAGCCCGGTTTCGGTTGACAATCCGTCACTCATAACCGGCAGCACCGTTCTCGTAGTCGAAGATGGCCCGACTCTCACCCATGGTGAAATGGAGTACGGAGCCGGATACGTTGCTGCCGAGAGATTCGGCGCAGCTGACTACGTGGACCCGAGACAGTATGCAGTCGGTTCGATCGTTGAGACATTCGATCGGTTTTATGCCGATGTCGAAGAAGTTGTTGTTCTGCCTGCAATGGGCTATGGTGAATCGCAGATAAGGGACCTCGAAGAGACCATCAACTCGGCCGACTGTGATTGCGTGGTCATTGCCACTCCTATAGATCTCAGTAGAATTATCAGTATCAATAAGCCTTTTGTCAGAGTGAAGTACGATCTGCAGGAGATCGGCAAACCTGATATTGCCGAAGTCCTGAGACCGTTAACCGGATAACTGGTAGGGCGGAATGAGTTCATTCCAGGGGATCATTCGTGGTGGGAGTCCGGATGAACCCCTGTCTGTGCTCACCCGGATGAGTCTTAAGAGGCTTTGTGGAATAGCGGAGGTGTAGGTTCCATGTCTGAGAAGCCCTCAGATGCGCCAGTAGCCATCGATAATGGTAAAGAAGAGGATAAATGCTCCGAGCCTGCGGTTCATATCTTCTCGGAGTGGTGCAAAGGTTGCAGGATCTGCGTTGCTTTCTGCCCCAAGCAGGTTCTGGAGATGGGGAATGACCAGAAGGCTCATGTTGTACACGAGGAGAATTGCATTCGATGCTTCCTGTGTGCAAGACGCTGTCCTGACCTTGCGATTTCCGTAATCGAGTGCGACAGGAATCACGAGGAGGAAGATCCCGACACAGGAATCCAGTCCACGGAAGAGGGTGATGGCCTGTGATAGTTCCATGGGGTGAAACAAGGCTTGTTCAGGGTAATGAAGCCGTAGCTCTTGGTGCCGTCGCTGCGGGGATTGACTTCTTTGCCGGGTATCCTATTACACCATCCACCGAGATTGCCGAATTCCTTGCGAAGTATCTTCCTCTCAAGGGCAAGAAGTGGATCCAGATGGAGGATGAGATCGCGAGTATCAGTGCTCTCATCGGAGCCAGTCTGGCGGGAGCAAAGGTCATGACCGCCACTAGCGGTCCCGGCTTCAGCCTCATGCAGGAAGGTCTCGGATACGCCTGCCTTACCGAGGTTCCTCTTGTTCTGGTCAACGTCATGAGGGGGGGGCCATCGACCGGTCTTCCAACCCAGGCATCTCAGGGAGACGTCATGCAGGCGAGATGGGGCACACATGGTGATCATCCCGTTATCGTCCTTATTCCCTGCAACGTTCGAGAGTGTTTCGAACTCACGGTAAGGGCATTCAACCTGTCCGAGGAATTCAGAACACCTGTCATCCTGATGCCGGACGAGATCATCGGTCACATGAGAGAGCGAATCACCTTCCCCAGCAGGGAGGATGTGATAGTAAGACACCGCCTTGAACCTGATGTTCCAGTCGAGTGGTACGAGCATTACCATCCCACGGCCTCTGGTGTTTCCCCGATGGCGAGCTACGGCTCGGGCTACAGGTTCCACGTTACGGGGCTCATGCATGATCCATACGGATTTCCAACCAGGAAGGTTGACGAGGTCAATGCCAAGATGGTGAGGATAAAGCACAAGATCACACGGAGGCTCGATGCCTTCGAAGATGTCATGGCTCACGGAATAGAGGGAAGCAGAGTAGTGATATTCGCTTACGGGTCCGTATACCGTTCCGCACTGGCCGCACAGGAGATCCTGTCGAGGAAGAGGAAAAAGGTGGGCGTCTTCAGACCGGTCACGCTCTGGCCTTTCCCCGATCGGAAGGCCAAAGAGATGCTGGACGACAAGGACGTCCTTATCGTAGCCGAACTCAACCAGGGACAGATGATACACGAGGTGGAGAGGATGACCGTCGACAGCGTCAGGGTCGTACCACTTCACAGGGTGGATGGGTACGAGATCACACCTGAGGAGATCGTAGCCAAAGTACTGGAGGTGATGTGATGGCCTCCAGACTCCCCGACGAATACAAGTACCTCAGACACAGAAAGAGATTTCCCCATGTCTGGTGTTCCGGGTGTGGAATAGGAATAGTGCTCGGCTCCATCATCCGGGCGATAGACTCACTCAAGTGGGAGCTGAACGATATCCTGATGGTTTCCGGTATTGGATGCACATCCAGAATGCCGGTATACGTTGATTTCAACACCCTCCACACCACTCACGGGAGAGCTCTTGCCTTTGGCACGGGAGCAAAGATGGCGAACCCCGATCTGCAGGTGATGGCTGTCATGGGTGATGGCGATGCGCTTGCTATCGGTGGGAATCACATCATCCACGCTGCAAGGCGTAATATCGATATCACCGCTATAATCGTGAACAACAACAACTACGGAATGACGGGAGGCCAATTCTCTCCAACCACTCCTCCCAACATGAAAACGTCAACGACCCCTTACGGAATGATTGAACCCGTCTTCGATATCTGTGAGCTCATGAAGGGCGCCGGTGCCAGTTTCGTGGCAAGGGGAACGGTGTATCATGTGATGGAGCTGGACAAGCTCATCAAACAGGCCTTCGAGAAGAAAGGCTTCAGCGTGGTCGAGGCTCTTGCCCCATGCCCGACGAATTACGGCAGGGCAAACAGACAGGGAGATGCGGTCGCAATGATGGAGCTTCTCAGGGACACGACTGTTAACATGAAACAGGCTGAGAAGCTGCCTCCCGAGAAAACCAGGGGAAAAACGGTGAGGGGTATCTTCGTGAACAGAGATGTACCCAGTTACCTGGAGCGTTACGACGAACTCTGCGAGAAGGCCAGAGCGGGGGCGGCAAAATGAAGTACTCCGAGATAAGGCTTTCCGGATCAGGCGGCCAGGGATTGGGGCTGGCCGGGCGAATCTTCTCGCTGGTTGCCATAAAGGAGGACTACAACGTCTGCCAGACCCAGAGTTACGGTCCGGAAGCACGCGGAGGTTCGAGCAAAACGGATATCATAATATCCAGGAGAGAGATCCTCTTTCCGAACTGCAGGGAACTGGATGTTCTTCTGGCTCTGAACCAGGAGAGTGCCGACAAATTCAGCGGGAACGTCAAGGAAAGTGGAATCATACTGGTGGACTCTACTTTCATCGACCAGCTTCCCATGGGCAAAGTCTACGAGTATCCTTTTACGGCAAAGTCGATTGAACTCTTCGACACCCCGTTGATGGCCAACCTCATGGCTCTCGGGATGCTTGCCGCACTGACGCGGTACTTCAATCTGGAATCATGGACCAGCTCGATTACGGAAACCGTTCCCCAAAGGTTCATCAAGAAGAACCTGAAAGCCTTTGAGCACGGGCACCGAGAGGGCAGGGAAATCCTGCACGTCGAAGAGGGAAGGGCTCCGCTTGTGTACGACAGGAAGCAGCCGGTACCCGACGCGCTCAGGAAATCGAATAACCACAGCTGAGCAGGACTTCCACCGCCAGTGAAATATCATCGATAAGATCCGTAGTCGTACGACAACCAGGTAGATACGTGAGATACATCCAGCCTCCAGGCTTGCGATGCAAACATGGATGGCTTATGTAATTTACATCAGATCAACCATTAGCGTGTTTGTACCTGCCCCACGAAACACATAATAGTTCTGTGGAAGGAGGAAGAACTGATGCTCAGAGTGTTTACAGTTCTCCTTTGTATTGCATCCGTCTCCCTGTCAGGTGAATTGATTGTAACGGTCCCATTCGATGGTTCAGAGGTCTGTCTTGTCGATGAAGGTGTGTACACAGCCGTTGTTATTGATGGCCTGCCGGCCATCAACACCGAAGGAGCCCCATGCCTTCCGATCATGCCGATACGGGTGGCTCTTCCCACGGGATGCAGGGCAACTGCAATCGAAGTCATCGACGCGGACTACGGTACCCTCTTCGGGGGCTATGACATTATGCCCGCAAACGAGCCGGTGCCCATTTCGGTTGAGATGGACTACGTTCAGGCTCTGCCGGACGAGCATATCTACAGCCGCGACACCTTCTTTCCTTCGAGCAGAGCAGATTTATTCAGCTCCAGTGTGTACTGGGGCATACCGATGGCGTACATCGCCGTTCACCCGGTAAGATGGAATCCAGCCAGCAGGAGTCTGCAGGTTCTCGAGAGCATGACTTTGAAGATCGTATACGAGGACGATCCATCGGTCCGGCTGGTCCTCAGACGAACTGCGGCAAGTGAAGAACAGGCAATGGAGATAGCAAGAAGGCTTGTGGTCAACCCCGAGGGAGTCTCCGCATCCGGAGCGATGCTTGTCGAGCCGAAAGATCTCGTCTGGGGACAGTACGTGATCATCACCAGCCCGGACTACGAGACTCAGGCGCAGGAACTGGCGGACTGGAAGACTTCGAAGGGCATCCCGGCAAACGTCTACACGACTACATGGGTACAATCCCAGTACACATGTGCCGATCTCCAGCAGGAGATGAGAGCCTTCCTCACGGACTGCAGAGACGAGGGCGCCGATTACGTACTGATATTCGGCGACGACGACAAGGTGGAGTGCCGTGATGCCATGCTCGTCGGATCGGCCAGCTACTCGACCATAGCCCCGTCCGATCTCTACTTCGCTGATATCAACGACACCGCTCCAGGCGCAGACCTGTGGAATGCCAACGGAAACACCGTGTGGGGCGAAGTACCCTACCCCTACCAGTACCCTCAGCCAGGAGGATGGGACCAGGTCGACTACCATCCCGATCTCTGGGTGGGCAGGGCAAGCGTCAACTCCGCTTCCGAAGCCGACCTTTTCGTCGACAAGGTTTTCATCTACGAGGGTATCCAGTCGGTGGACTATTTCGAGACCGCTCCCATCGAACTCAGAATTGGGTACACGACGGGGATCCTCTGGTCTTCACCCTACATTCCCGGCAGCGCAAGCGCGGAATCCATATCGACCTTTGTCCCTGGTATCGATTGGGAAGAGGAGAAGTGCTACGAGTCCACGGGAACCAACAGTGCCGCCATCACCGTCGCGATGATAAATGCCGGCCCAAACCACGTATACCATGCCAGCCACGGCAGCCAGACCTCGATGTGGACATCCGGGGGAAGCAGTTACACAACTGCCATGATAATGGCACAGACCAATATCGCTGACGGGGGCCTTCCCGCACTGTGGCAGTCGATAGCATGCAACATTGGTCAGCTGGATGGTTACGAATGCTGTGCCGATGCATGGCTCGCTTCACCCAACGGTGGAGGTTTCGGATGCTTCAACAGCCGATCCGGCTGGGGAAATTTCGCAGGCGCCTGCAAAGGACCGAGCGAGATGCTCTGCATTCGCTTCTACCAGGATCACTGGGAAACGGATATCTTCAACCTCGGAATAGCACACGGCACCAGCATGGATTACTACTGCCCGCCGGAGAGCATCTACTCCGACTGGGCGATAAAGGAATACAATCTGTTCGGTGATCCCGAGCTTCCGATCTGGACCGAGGAAGCAGCCGAATTGTCGGTCAGCCATGTTTCCTCGATAAACGGAGCAACAACGATTCTGGTTACCGTCACCGACGGCAGGGCACCTGTGCAGAACGCCAGAGTATGTCTGCAGAAGGGTGACTGGCAGACAGGTGAGATCTACGAAGTCGACACGACTGACGGTACCGGCCAGGTGAACATCTACGTGGAACCGCTGACCACCGGAACCATAGACGTCACCGTGTGGGCACGCAATTTCCACACGTACCAGGGATCCATTACGGTGAACGGTGTGGCTGTCGAGGATACGCAGACACCGCTTCAGCCCGTCAGCGGGTTGAGCCCGGTCCACCCGAGCCCCGCGTACACCACGGCCGTTCTGGATTTCAGTATCGCGGCACCTTCCGCTGTTACAGTGGACGTGTTCGACCTTCTTGGCAGGAAGATCGGGACACTTCTCGATGCAGATCTCCAGCCCGGAGCCCACAGTCTCGTATGGGACCTCACCGACGGCAACGGAGATATCGTTCCTGCGGGGATCTATCACCTGCGTCTGTCGACGGCCGGCTTCTCGGGAACTTCCTCTGTGATGGTTCTCCGGTAGAGAGGATCCGACATCGTTTGAAGGGGGAAGGTGTAATGCCTTCCCCCTTCACGATGCTTCTGTATCCAGTTCTCAGGACAGCCCCAGAATATCCCTGCTCCAGACGGTCTCCATCTCCTGGGATTTGAAGAAGACCTGATCGGTGTAGGGTACACTGCCGGAGAGGTTCGCGGCGTCCCACTCGCCCGGAAGCCTTATGGAGATGTTCTTCTTCCAGAGCTCTTCGGGCAGATCGTCCGGTTCGCGCACATCGACTACCACTCTGCAGACCGACGAGAGCTCTTCTAACCAGTCCTGATCGAAACCTGCATAGTCTTCCAGAAGAACGGATACACGGAGATTTCCCTGCCTTTCAAGGAACTCGGCCGCTCTCCCGGCGTGATCAACCGCAACGTCCAGTTTCCCGATAATGTCTATCACGTCAAGGGGAAATTCCCGTTCCGGTCGAAGAACGAGATCGAGAACACAGAACGGGTCTGCATTACGCCTTCTCGTCACATGACGAATCAGCTCATACCTGTGCTTCCAGAAGTCATCCGAACTCAGAACCAGGGAACCGTGTCTGAAGGAGGGTGGTTCCGGGAGATCCTGTGGACGGCTCAGGTCGAACCTTTCGGTTCCAGGCCAGTCATCGAACAGGAGCGGACGGGTCTGGAGGTCGAGATCGAAACCAACCACGTCTGCCATTGCCTCTCTTGCAGATAGAAGATCACTGCTCGAGATATCCGGCAGCGAGAGAACGTAGTAAGGCGGCCTATCCATGAAGCTGATTCCGTATTCAGCCGCTCGGGCTCTGATCTCAGTACCCGGCAGAAGGGATAGAATGAACACCTGGAGAGAGGAATGCAGCCCTGAGGTCTTCAACGCAGAAGCGCCTGCAATCGACTGTGCGGGAGTTTCACCGGGCAGGCCGAGGATCAGATCCATCACCGGTTCAACTCCTGCATCTCTCAGGTGCAATGCTCCCTCCATTGCCATGAGGGGATCACCACCGCGCCCGATGCTTCCCGAAAGTTCACCCGTCAATGACTGGATACCGATTTCGACGGCAGTGAAACCTGCATGCCTTATTCTTCTGGCGGTTTCTCCGTCTATGAGCTCACCCCTCATCTCTCCCCAGCATGTGAGCTCTAGTGAGGACATGCCGTCCAGCAGAGGAAGGAGATCGTCTCTTCCGTTGAACGTCGGGTCGAGGAAGACGATTTCGGCAGCGCCCTGCTTCTTCAGCTCTCCGAGCAGCATCAGCGCTTCATCGTAACCCATCCTTCTGGGTACCGGTGAAATCCTTCTGTAGGAGCAGTAGATGCAGGAACTCGAACAACCCCTGATCGTCTCCATGTAGACCGAACCGCCGCTGCGAGGGTCGAGGTGCCCGGAAAGGTAGGGATTGGGCCATTTCCCCGGTGGATCGCTGCAGCTGCCTGCGGAGATGAACCGGTCAGCCGGAATGTCGATGTCTCCCGCGAGAACTCTTTCCGCAACGGATTCGCCTTCGCCGGATACGAACAGACCTATTCGATCGTCGCTGATCAACCAGCCGTTGTCCCGAAAAACTTCGGGGCCACCTGCGACTGTCAGAAGGTCAGGCAGCCGCTCCCTGAGTTTCCCCGCGATGTAGAGGCTTCTTTCAGCATTCCATGAGTAGAGTGTGAATCCGGCTGCCGAAGGATCTCTCGAAAGAATCTCATCGACAATGGCTCGATCACCGAGAATGTCGGTCTTCTCCTGCGGAAGTACTGAATGCACCGGCAGGCCTGCCGCAGACGATAGATAGGCTCCAGCAAGGGGTACGTTTCCTGTGGGTTCCACCGGTGCTCCCGTATTGAGCGGAAGCTGGATCAGGATCGGTCCTGGCATATCAGCCCCAGGAACCGCTGAAGGTCGTATAACCCGTTAGGGATGCAATGAAGACGATCAGCACACTGATGGTTGTAAGGATGTTTGCTGCAGGATGATGGAATCCGCGCTTGTTCCTGAACAGATCGAGTGCGACCGTAAGGCAGGCAAGAACCAGAACGGCTGGAATCAGCGCCGGTTCCAGCATGTGCCTGGCCGCTGAGAGAATCGATAGCCCTGCTACGGTTATGAACACGGGAAGCAGTGCCATGATGGTGAGCCTTCTGGTCCAGGCCTCCGAATAGACCAGTGGCGGGTAATCATCGAAATGACTGTTCTTCTCTCCGCTCCAGAGGCGGAGCAGATAGGTTACGCTGAAGCTGAAGGCGATTGCCAGCACCGCTCCGGCGACGACACCCGATAGTCCGGACATCCAGAGTGTAACGGAGTGAACGGGTTCGATTCCCCCGAGCGAATCAAGCGTTTTCGTCAACGGGAGCGTGACCAGAAGAACGACTTGCTGAAGCTGAAGAACACCAAGAACGATCCACCTGCTGATGATTCTCCTGCCGATGATTCGAAATACCTGCATTGCAGCGATAACGGCAACCGTCTGACCTTTTGCGCATACGAGAAAACCGGAGTTCGTCTGGTCTCCTGCGGCGATGAAAAGGACACCCATTGCAACGAGTTGAAGCCATCTGATCAGGGCAAGTCTGCGCGTGGCGGTTCTCTGCTTACCGGAGTCGACGGGGTCTACGCTTCCAGTGGTGTTGAGCAGCCCTGTCCGACGATAGAACTGGTGAAACGCTTCCTCTGCTACGAGCAGGAACAGGCAAACCACAATCGCAATACTCATACCTCTTCTTCACTTCCGGTTCTGACATTCCATAGAACACAACCACCAGCGATGAATATGAAGGCCAGTGCCAGGATGGAGGTCCTTGCGCTGCCTGTGAGGTCAGCTATCACGGCAAAGATAAGGGGGCCGAAGATGCTCGCAAACCTGGAGGACACGGAGAAGAAACCGAAGTACTCCGCGCTCATCCCCGAAGGGATCATCGATGCGTAGAAGCTTCTGCTGACCGCCTGTATTCCCCCCTGGAAAAATCCCACCATTCCCGCAAGGACCATGAATTCGACAGCGCTGTGCATTCTGAAGGCAAAGATAATGATAAGGATGTAGAAACCAATTCCAATCAGCAGCATCTTCTTTGCGCCGAAGCGTCTTGCCGATTTTCCGAAGAGAATGCTGCCTGGAACTCCCACCGCCTGTGTGAGAAGGATGGCGGTTATCAACTGGGCAGCATCGAGTCCCATCTCCGATTTTCCAAAGATGACAGCCATCATTATCACGGTCTGAATTCCGTCGTTGTATATGAGGTAGGAGATAAGGAACCGGAATATGTTTTTCTGTTCCCTCAGGTTGCGAAACGTGGATTTCAGCGCTTTCAGACCGGTCGAGAAAGAGCTCGCAAACGATTTTTCTCTCCCTGTCCGCGCTTCAGGAACCGTTCTGAAGAGAGGTATGGAAAAAAGAGCCCACCAGGCGGCCACTGTCAGGAAGGTCGTTCTTACCGCGATGCCCGAGTCAGCTAGCCCGAAAGTGCCGGGGCTCTTGATCATGAAGAGATTGAGAGCTAGAAGAAGCCCTCCCCCGAGGTACCCGTAGGCAAATCCTCGTGAAGAGACTACGTCCCGCTCGCCGGGAGGGGCAACCGTTATGAGTAGTGAGTTGTAGAATACGTTTGCGCCGGCAAAGCCGACCTGGCCGAGTACGAGAATTCCCAGAACCTGCCAGACGTCTCCCTTTCCAACGGTGAAGAGAAGGATGGAAGAGAGTATCCCGACACCTGTCAGAATTCCGAGGAACTGCTTCCTTCGGCCTCCAGCATCAGCCGCGGCTCCGAATACCGGTGAGAAAATCGCCACGAGAAAGGCTGCAAGTGCCATGGCATAACCCCAGAGAGAGGGAGCCTTGCTGACTATCTCCTGGCCGAACAAACTCCAGGTGACTGGATTCCCGCTGCAGACAACCTCTGCGAAGTATACGGGCAGAACTGCGGCAACAATGGTGGTGACGAATGCTGAATTCGCCCAGTCGTACATGCACCAGGCAGTGATCGGGCTGAGCTTCTTCATGAAGGGGAACCACGAGTTGAGATGAGACGTATGAATGCATCGGTATCGCTCAGATCGTCGAATACCGCCGTTGCTCCCGACGCCTCCAGGGCTTCCTTCGAATAGGGACCCGTGGCAACTCCCACCGAGCGATAGCCGTAGTGGGAAGCGCACATGATATCGTGCGGTGTGTCTCCGACGATCCATATGCAGTCAGGCTCGAATTCGACACCTGTCATGAAAGCCGCCTTCTCGAGAACCGGTGGAACGAGTTCGATCCGTTCGTTGCCGTCCTCGGCAAACGAACCAAAGGAGAAGTACCCGTCCAGGTCACACCGTGAAAGCTTCAGCCAGGCGCCCTCCCTCCAGTTTCCTGTGAGAAGCCCGAAACTGCAGGAAGGCTCTTCCCTCAGGTCTTCGAGAAGCTCGGGTACTCCCGGCAAGGAGCTTGCTTCACACGAATGGGAGGAGAGTTCCAGGGCAAGGAATCTGAGGTAGTTACTCCGGATCAGTGTCATGTTCTCGCTGGAGGGTTCAAGACCGGAGCGGACAAGCCCGTCACGGCTTATCAGCAGATCGGTTCTTCCCGCGAACTCCACGTTTCTGAAGCCATCCGCTTTCCCCGCCATCGATTCAAGAGCTTTACCGATAGCCCTTGTTCCTGCACCTCTTGTCCAGAGGAGCGTCATATCAACGTCGAAGAGAACCAGCCGTGCGAGCAATGCTCCTCCGTCTGAAAGCTGCTTGATACCCATACCGTTCCGGTATGAAAACTCCTACTTGGCCTGTGAATATTTTCTATTTATGCTTCACATTCCCGTGAATATAAACCCAATCAGTCGGAGGGTATGATGACCTTTCAGGAGAGACTGTCAGAGCTTCTTACCGAGAGAGACTGCGTTCGACACAACATCAGCCGCGAACAGATGATCCGGGAAGCCGTGGAGAACGGTGAAGTTATCGTGAGTGCCTGCGGTGCACTCGCAACCTGGACCCCGCAGGAATCGACCGGAAGAAGTCCCAAGGATACTCTGTCCGTGAAACGTCCGGAGAGCCAGGACACCATTGACTGGACAAGCCCGAACAACATTCCGGTAGACCCTGAGACCTTTGATATGGCATTCGAGGACGCGATGGATCTGCTCGGTACGTTAGACAAAGTCTACGTAACCGATAGAGTTATCGGCGCCGATGCAAGATCTGCGCTTCCGGTCAGAACGATATCCGATATGGCGCTTACCGTTCTGTTCACCGACAACATGTTCAGACCTTCATCCCCTGAGGTTGCTGCAAAGAGCTGTTTCAAGGACAAGCCCTTCACAATCGTCGTGCTTCCGTACCACAAGCTCGACCCGAAGAAGTACGAGGGCAGGCTCAGAATCGATCCGAGACTTGGCCACACATCGACCATGATCGTCGGAATCGACTTCGACCGCAGGCTCGGTCTCGTTTTCGGATCAGCCTACTGCGGAAGCGTGAAGAAGCTAATGTTCTCGGTGATGAACTACATGCTTCCCACAGAAGGAATACTTCCCATCCACTGCAGCGCGAACGAAGGTCCAGACGGCAGAAGCGCCCTTCTGCTCGGTCTTTCGGGCACGGGGAAAACCACCCTGTCAGCCGATGCTTCGAGAGCCCTCCTCGGTGACGACGAGCACGGCTGGAGCGATCATGGCATTGCCAATTTCGAGAACGGATGCTACGCCAAGCTCATAGATCTCAGCCTCGAGAACGAACCCGAGATCCACAAGGCATGCTTCCACAAGGATGATTACAGAGCACACGGCGCAATCATCGAGAACGCGATGATCTATCCCGACGGGCAGTTCGATCTCTACGACGACAGGTTCACTCCTAACTCCCGCGGATCGTATCCGCTTCGGTACCTGAGCAACATAAAGGAAGCATCCGTTGCCGATCATCCGAAGACGATTCTCTTCCTTACGGCGGATGCAAACGGAGTGATCCCACCGGTCTCGAAGCTCACCAAGGAGCAGGCAATGCTCTGGTTCCTCATGGGATACACCAGCAAGCTGGCTGGTACGGAGACCGGGATAAAGGAGCCTGTGAGCACCTTCTCACGGTTCTTCGGAGAGCCATTCATGCCGAGGAATCCGGATATCTACGCAACGATGCTCGGTGACCGCATGGAGAAGCACGGCTCAGAGGTTTACCTGATCAACACCGGCTGGAGCGGCGGCCCCTACGGTGTCGGCTCGAGAATCAAGCTTCCCCTGACCAGGATAATGGTCAACGCAGCACTCTCAGGCTCTCTGAAAGACGTCACTTTCCATCAGGATCCATTCTTCAAGGTCATGGTTCCGGACAACTGTCCCGGTCTGCCTGACAACTCGATGCTGGATCCAATCAACACGTGGGAGGACAAAGAGGCTTACAGGGCACGCGCCGAGAAGCTCACCTCCGATTTCGCCGCCCACTTCGAGAAGGCTTATGCCGACAAGGGCATCGCGGATAAAATCGCAAGGGAGTGCCCCGGAAGGTAAACTTCCATATCTGACGGTAAGCTCCCGCAGTCTCGAGGCTGCGGGAGCTTTTTTCCCTCACCGTGTCCCGCTGTGTTGTGGGAAGCTGTGCCGGATGCAGCCGCGGAACTTCTGCTGCAGTTCTCCGTTCTCTTCACTGTCTGCTTTCTTGAGTCAGATAGTAGGGTATATTCACCATGCCTGCTTACCGGAAAGGTGTCGGAGTGATTACGTTTGTATTGCTGCTCATGCCCGCGATCTTCCTCGGAAGCGTGGATGGTCTCGAATTCCAGGGGTCAGTCACCCCTGCAGGAGTCGGTCATCGAATGGATTGCGAGGTCGTCGGTGATCGTGCATACGTTTCAGTAGCCACATCATCATCCGGGCTCGAAGCTTTTGACATTTCAGACCCGGCCAATCCTGTTCAGATATTTTCAGGCGGTCCCGCTGCATGGCGCAGCCAGTCGTACGGGGATACTCTACTGGTCATGTACTGCCGCGACGATGGTGTGACCCTGTTCGACATCTCCGGAAGCTCTCCCACTCAGATCGGGCAGTACAATCCGCCGGGTCCGGCAGAACTTCTGGAGGGCGGAGTCCTTGTAGGTGATACTCTCTACTGTGCTGCACATCAGAACGGCATTTACCTGGTCGATGTCAGTAACCCGGGAAGTCCCCTTAAAGTAGGCGAGTTCGCCCCCGACAGTGTAAACGCATGGAATATCGCATACAGAGATTCCTTCCTCTTCGTGGCGAATGGCCGTTTCGGTCTGAGCGTGCTGGACACGCAGGGAGGTCTGCAGGAGGTTGCGACTCTATCCCTGCCGGGCTGTGCCAACGATCTCGTCATCGACGGTGACGTACTGGCCATATCTCTCGGAATCGACGGCCTGGCGACAGTCGATATCTCCGATCCCTGCAATCCGGTTCTCCGGGATACCGCGCCTTCAGCCGGAAGCGTCTGGAGCAGCGGTATTGCGGGGCACATGGTTGCCACAGGTTCCTGGTACGTTCTCGAGCTCTTCGATGTATCGAATCCTGATGCCATTGAGAGAGCAGGCTGGGACAACACTCCAGTGTGGGCGCTTGGTGCCGACATCCGGGATGATGGGCTGATAGGCTCCGCCGGCTGGATTCCAGTGCTGCTATACGATACGGGAGCAGATACCGGCGGCGACATCGATCTGGAGCACCAGGTTCTCGACTTCGGACCGGTGTTCAGCTCCAGAGATACTTCCCTTGCCGTTCGGAACACCGGAGCCGGATCGTTGACTGTTACATCGATAACCACCCCGTCCGGCATTTCCGTAAGTCCCGGCTCCTTCATTCTCTCACCGGGAGATTCCATCGAGGTAACCGTAACCGCTTCAGGGTCCGAAACGACGTCAGGATACATCACATACCATTCCGATGATCCCGATGAACCTGGCAGGACACAGGAAGTCTACAAGAATAACTTTTCTTTCCCGCAGTTCGGCTCACTCGCACCCGATTTTACACTTGCGGGAACGGATGGTCTGTCACACACCCTTTCCGATTATCAGGGCAAGGTGGTGTTTCTCGAATTCGGCGGAGCCTGGTGACCACTCTGCGGGCCGCAGGCTGCGGCTACTGATGCTTCGATATTCACCCGTTACGACACTTCGCAGGTAGTCATCTTCGAGCTCGGAACCAGCCTGAGCCAGCTGAACGAGTTCATCGATGTGTTCGGTCAGCGTTTCATCGGTCTGGTTGATCCCGGCGGGAGCGTATACCAGGTGTATCGCGTTCCAAATCCACAGGCTCCCTACCCGCAGGACTACATCATCGATCAGGATGGATACGTCCGCTACTGGTCTGACGAATACGATCCTCACCAGATCATCGAGATCATCGACAACCTCATTGCACCGCAGGGAATCGAAGACGATGTCATCGGGACGTCCGCTGAAGGTTTAGGCGTGAGTATCGTACCCAATCCCGCACAGGGGACGGTAGTCATCAACACAAGTGGCTTTACGGGAAATGCCTGTGTCAGGATATACGGCCTGACCGGCCGACTGCTCCTGGAATTCCAGTTAGATCAGCCTTCTGCCCTGAGCCTGGATACCGACCTTCCTTCAGGTGTTTACCTGGTCAGCCTTGAAGTACCGGGTAACTCCGTTGCGGTGTCCATGATACTGCTGAGGTAACGGCCTTGCTCTAATCCGGATGTCAGATTCTCTCTGAAGCACGATGTGAGTTGATCTACCTCTTGAAGCCTACACTGACGGCGGTGTGTACCTGGGGCAGGTTTCCCATCTACCGGTTGCGAATACCCAGCAGTCAGGATGGTCCTTGTCCGTAGCCCATACGTTCTGCATAGCCTTGGTTATCTCGGCCCTGGCCTCACTGTCTCTTTTCTTCAGCAGGCATCTGCCCACCAGCATTTTCTTGCGCACGCCAGGTATTATCCTGACTTCCTCTCTGAGATGAATACACTCTGATGCTCTGACTCTCTGCGCACACTCGTTTACATTCTCTGCCACTGCAGACTCTCCTCTCCGGTTATGTTTACTTCTGTATATGAATCACACTGCTGTGATGTGTTTCGCTCGTGAGGTAACGTTCCTTAATCATTGTAGTGGCACATCGGAACCGCGTCAAGGACTGGATGATAGGGCCATGAGAAGAGGACTGGTCTCCCTGCCTTGTTCTACGTTGCCGTGAAGTCACTGGCGTCGCGAATGGCAAGGGATATATCTGGCACCCAGTAGTGGGTACTTTTCGAACTTTGGCTTATGCTTCGACTAGATAACATAGTGTGACCGGATGGGAGCACTTAATGCAGCGTAGTATTGTGATATTCACCAGCACCCTATCGTTGATTGGCTTCGGTTGCAGTACCGATACGACTGGAGTCTCACCACCTGATCTTCCTCATTCCCCAGTAGACTCTGCCTGGAAAGCCGTTGAGAACCTGGACTACGCATACAACACGATGGATCTCAACCTTGTCAATATGACTCTCTCAGAGGACTTCACTCACCAGTTTGCCGTAGGTTCTCCACCGGGCATTGTGTGGGATCGTGCACAGGAGATGGAGTGGTTTGCAGACCTTTTCGAGGTTTTCAGTGCCATCGATATGACATTTTCAGGTAGTGCGGAGTGGCCCTGGTCAGGTGACTCGACCGGACAATCTCTCGAATTGCCAAGAGCATTCAATGTCATTGCCTACTATCAGAGTAGTAGTGGTCCGTATGAAGGTCGTATAGCATCAGGTAATGAGCAATACATCTGTAGACCTGATTCAGACGATGAATGGCACATCTGGTATCAAGTAAGCGCTCAAGAAAATTGGTGGCCATGATCAGCAAACTAAAGATCTCTTTCTGACGCAACACTGCCCACCCCGTAGTGGATGCATTTAGAACCTCTCAACTTGCTGGTGGGAACCTGATCAGTAGGTTTGAGAGAGCGTGACTATCTTGATGGTCAGCCCATCATCTGATGTACAAATCACCCTGTAGCTATCATCAGTCCTACAGAAGTTAATGACTGGATCATGCGAATACCTGGTAAAGGTTGGCCCGCGGTAAGTAAAATAGACTGACATACGGGATACAGGATTGCTGGCCCAGATTGGATTCCCTTCTGGATTCAGAATAGCCAAGCGCTTATACGCACTAACTATGCCATTATCGATTTCAGAAGTCCTATTGCTTAGTTCGATTAGTGCTGATCTATCGTCCCCAATTCCATGTAGGATTGGCATGATATACATATCCGAATAACAAGTTCTGAGGACCTGTGTATTTGAATCATGCGGTGCTAGAATAGCTAATTCCCCCTCAAATTGGGTAATCCAATTGTAGCCTTCGATAACTGTATTCTCAGCTATGATCAGAGTTGAATCACCATCAATGATGTAGTCTGGCAAATGATAAACAGTCATGCCGATATATGATCCCGAGGGTGAAACAATAACCGAAGATAAGGTTCCACCATCCTGGAACCTAGCCAGTAAAGCCCCAGTGTTACCATCAAACACAGCTAATCCATCGTTCTCGATAAATCCATCAAACCATTCAGCAGCAAGTACTGAGCCGTCATAGGAAACTGAGAGCTCAGTTGATGCAGGTCGGGTTGCGTTTCCTACGCTTGCAGTCCACAACTCGTTCATCTCCCAGTCAAATGCTACGAGTTTCCTACCCTCGGTTGTGCTCGTTATCACTGCGAAAAGGCTACTGTCAGAAGTGTAGTCGATACCTCCGTGAGTTGGTCCTTGAGTTGATCTCACATATTTCAGAATGTTATCGTCAGGAACGAATAGACGGCTTAATGTGGGATTGACCGGTGCTGTCATGATGCCCACGATCAAACCATCACTGTTTATGTACGTGGCCATCGGACACATGAAATCAGTTGCGTATTCAGGATCAACAGTGAAGTAATAAGTTGAATCACTTTGAACATCAACAACGAACCAGGGCCTAGTTGCATCGTGACTACTCACAACAGTATAACTGCAATCAATAGAGGTTGATAGCTTGTTGCCTTCCACCATGTATATCCGAGGATCACCTTCTTCTTCCAGTAGTGCAACGCACTTCCCATCAAACAACATTATTACTCGCCAGAGATGAGTACCGTTTGATTCTATGAAGGAGGTGTTGCATTGCAGGAGGTCGGCTGGAGGGAAAGTCAGGGTTTCAAAGTAGTCAGTCGGGTCAATCATCGTTTCTCCAGTGATCGCCCAGCCATCAGCGAGCCATTCATCAGGATGCTGGTCCAGGATCTCAATTCCAGGCGAGCTGATACTGATAGCAAGAATGATGCAAAGCATACTCGGACCATCCTAAGAACAGGTTCGAATGGATTCGGAATGACTATAACCATACCGGGAGTATCTTGGTAGGTGATTTGGCAAATAGCATGTGTAACATGCAAGTTCTAATTGTAGACCATATCGTACACTTCTCGAACTCTACTACCCCGTAGTGGATACTTTTAGAACTCTGGCAGCTACTCTATAACAACGAAGCGTTGTGTTGCGGTGAAATCTCCAGTGGTCATTCGCACGAGGTAGATACCTGGCACAAGATAATTGAGAACCACATAATGACTGCCCGAGGAGTACGTGCTCTGCACGGAGTCTACAAGGCGACCAGTAATGTCAAATACCGTGAAGTGAACGTCAGCCATTTCAGGCAGATCAAAAGCTATGACAGGAGCATTCTGTGAGGGATTGGGAAAGACACCGACCAGGGCAGGCGTCCAAGGTTGAACTGGCTCTGAATGTACACCAATGCCTGTGCCTGGCTTACTCCAGTATATGGCTCCCGGACCACCGTAGGCACCCATATCGTTTCGAAGCCCCCCAAGTGCAGGCCAGAGAGCATATTCAGGCGCAACCGGATCTTCCGGATCGTTGAATGCAAGACCTGGATGACCCGCATCGATGCAGGGGGAAAGCCCTTGTGTGAGGTGATAATCGCTAAGGATCCCCCCATCGAAGAAGATAGGATCATCTTCGATATTGCCTTCACCCCAGGTGAATGTACTGCCTGTCGCCGAACAGATCGAATGCTGACCGAACTGAATGTCACAGTATTCAACCAGAACCTGACTTGTATTCACGAGCTGAATGCTCCAGTGATAATATGGATCATTCTCCCACACTATGGAGTTTCTGATAGTGCATCCGGTACTGGCACGCAGTGTGATGCCAACGCCTTCATTAAAAGCGATCGTGACGTTTGTGAGAATCGTTGAATCAGCTAGAATCACCATGAATGTGTGCACACCACCCAGTGGGTAATACCCCTCACGTGTGTTTCCAGCGACGACGCAGTTAACCACTTCAAGTTCACTTAACTTCACAAAGACTGCTATCCCCTCTACAAATTCGTGGATGTCCGTCAAGATGCCTACATTGTTCAGTATATGGTTATTCATAAAAAAGGGAGATCCACCATAAATGTATATCCCTGCACCCCGTACTGCAGACATATAGCCGCTTATCGACACAGTGTTGTTGCAGATGTAATTCCCCTGAATGATGGATTCTGAGTCATAACAGAATATTCCTGCTCCGCGCCCAAAAAACATACTCGCCGTCACTAGATTCCCGGTGATAATATTACCGATCACTGTAGGATCACTTGAAAAGATCCTTAGCCCATGACCAGAGGAGCCATAGCCCCCACAGACAGTGAAACCCTCTAGTATTGCTGCAGAAGTTTCTCCGTTCTCGAAACACACAACGGGTCCAGTGCCAGCAGCCTCAATGATCGTGACATCGGCATCGAGTTCGCTCTTCAGCACAATGTTCTTTCCATTGAAGTCGATGTTCTCCACGTAAGTTCCTGGCGCCACAAGCACAGTGTCACCATCAGTAGAAGTATCAATGGCTTCCTGAATGGCAGGATAGTCACCCGGTACATGCAGAGTTGCTGCGGAAATGACGGTAGGAAGGAGAAGGATTAAACAGCGCATCACCCAACCTCCTATCGTACAGTAGCATATTGGGTTCGGATGTCAAGTGTCTACCACCCCGTACGGGATTAGAACTTCTGAAATGGAAACAGCATTACACCTTGTGACACAGCTATTTGTGCTTGCAGTTGTGGCCTGATTCAGGGCTCAGATAATCCAGAATGCGCCAAATAGATGCCAAGTTGCATAGTGAACGCATAAACATGCTCACTACGCACAAAATATATTGACATTTGCTTGCCTAGCTCTGTAGATTTGCGTAATGACACCGAAAGGAGCCGCAATATGTCAGACAAAGCAAGCGAGATTCTCAAAGAATGCGACGAAAGAAACGTACACTTCCTCAGGCTGCAGTTCTCCGATATCGATGGAATAATAAAGAACGTGGAGATCCCTCAGAGTCAGTTCGAAAAGGCTCTTGATGGCAGGGTGATGTTCGACGGTTCTTCGATCGAGGGGTTCACCAGAATCGAGGAGTCTGACATGCTCCTCCTTACCGATCTCGACACTTTTGCCGTCTTTCCCTGGGAGACCGAGCATGGCCGCGTGGGCAGGCTCATCTGCGATATCGCACTTCCTGACGGATCACCGTTCGAAGGGTGCCCGAGAACCGCCCTCAAACGTGTAGTGAACAAAGCCAAAACCATGGGTTTCAGGGTGATGGCCGGTCCGGAAGCCGAGTTCTTCCTCTTCCAGTGTGACGGAGATGGAGCTCCCGTCGCAAAGACTCATGACAAGGGCAGTTACTTCGACCTCTCACCCGTTGACAGGGGAGAGGAAGCACGGAGGGATATCGCCCTTGTCCTCGAAGCAATGGGATACGAAGTGGAAGCGGCACATCACGAGGTTGCGCCCGGTCAGCACGAAATAGATTTCAAGTACGAGGATGCGGTCACCACTGCAGACAACATCATCACCTTCAGGTTCGTCGTTAAGAAGGTCGCTCTCATGCACGGGCTCCATGCAACGTTCATGCCGAAACCTCTCTCGAGTGAGAACGGTTCCGGCATGCACATTAACATGTCTCTGTTCAACCTTTCGGGAGAGAACGCATTCAACGATCCTGATGGAGCGTACGGACTCTCCGAGACAACAATGGGCTTTATTGGAGGGCTTCTCGAGCATGCAAGATCCTTTGTGGCGGTTACCAATCCACTTGTGAATTCATATAAACGCCTGGTGCCGGGCTACGAGGCTCCGGTCAACGTGGCATGGTCGGAGAAGAACCGCTCACCGTTGATAAGGATGCCTGCATCCCGCGGTGTTGAAACCCGGTGTGAGGTCAGAGTGCCTGATCCATCATGCAATCCATACCTGGCAATGTCTGTGATTCTGGCTGCCGGGCTCGACGGCATAGAGAGGAAGATCGATTGCGGCGAGCCGGTGAACAGGAACATCTTCAAGATGAGCCAGCGGGAGAAGCGCAGGCTGAAGATAACGCAACTGCCATCGAGCCTGGACGAGGCACTTGATTTCCTGGAGAAGGACAAGCTTCTGAAGGAGGCACTGGGCGATCACATCTTCGAGCATTTTCTGCTGAACAAGAGACGGGAGTGGGACGAGTACATCAGGGTGATTCACGGCTGGGAGCTCAAGAGGTATCTCGATCGGTACTAACTTTTCTTACCGGTCAGGCTTTCGATATCGATTCTGATTATCGCAACCTCGTCAACGATCTTCTGAGGGTAGGGCCCTTCGGGACCCTTGTGGTGGCGCATGAGTACGTTCAGAGCCTGGATCTTTGCTTTGCTGTCCTCGATGATGGTTGCGCGGCCCCAGCCTATCACACTTCTGTACTTCATGCTCCATTCACCGAGTACGGGTGATCTCCTGAGTTCGCAGCCGGTTTCCATTTCGAAGCAGACGTGGCTGTTCCGTCTTATCATGTCGAGCTTCTTTCCCTCCGTCGCACAGTGGATGAAAAGACTGTTGTCCTCGTAGCCGTAGTTCACCGAGACGATGTACGGTGTGTCGTCATTGCACATGGCGATCCTGCACGTGATGCAGCTGGAGATTATCTCGTCAATCTCCTGCCTGTCGGTTATCTCCTTGTCTTTCCTTCTCATCGCCGCAGCACTTCCTTTGGGTAGGGAATCGATTCTTCAGAAAGATGACTTGATCGCGGCCCAGCTCCGTGAGCAAAGCTCGAGGCTCAGCTCATCGGTTACGACAACATCATCGAACTTGCAGGCACTTGGAACCATGCAGTCTTTACCGGAAGCCATGCAGAAAAGTGCAACCGAGCCGGGATTGCTCACGAAACCATCGGTGGCATACACCATCCACTCGAGAGGTTCATCCCCTGGCGTTCCGCTCCAGATCTTTCCTCCGAGCACATCTCCCTCTATCTCGAACCTCATCCAGTAGTCCTGGTTGTAATCGAGAACCATCGGGTAGATATCGAGCAGGTAGAAGTTATTCTGATCGGCTCGAGCCAGAGCCAGCCCGAAGAATTCACTTCCGAAACAGAGCAAGTACATGTAGTCTGAAGTGTAACTGAATCGAACCATCTGACCGATCATTATACCTGCTTCGATGTTCACCGATGCAAGAAATGAGTAATCCGGAACGCTCATGTAACCGTATGCATCACCGCTGAAAGAATGTGCGATGGAGGATTCTGTACCTCCCCAGAAGCAGTACTCTCCGTCGATAACCTCGTAGGTGGCGCCCGGGAATTCGAACCATCCGTTTGCATTGCCATCGTTGAAGTCGTCGCTGAAGAGAACATCCGAGTGTGCGAGGAAAATCACTGCGATCATGAGTATCATCGACAGCCTCATGGTACAATACCTCCTTGTATTCAGCAGTAGTCATACACTCCAATACTATCAGATTCCGTACAGATAGACAAATCCCTGGCTGCCATGAGCAGCCAGAGTCGGATTGTGTTATCAGTTAGGTAGCGTTTCCTCTCGATGGAACCTGAGAGGGTTATCGATATAGAAATCGTTTAGAAGGATGGGGGATGATGGCATTCGAGGGCCGCTTCCAGATCTACACCGGTAATGGCAAGGGCAAGACGACTGCTGCTCTGGGGCTTGCAGTCAGGGCGGCATGTGCCGGTCTGAGGGTTTACATCGGTCAGTTCATGAAGGGGCGCGACTGCGCCGAGCTGTCGCTTCCGGAGTATTTTCCCCGAAGAATCGTCATAGAGCAGTACGGAGATGCCGCACTGATCGGCAAGGGGGAAGAGCCATCTCAGGAGGACATTTCTCTGGCAGTTGACGGTCTTTCCCGGCTCGCAGCAGCAATGCTGTCGGGAGATTTTCAGGTTGTAGTTGCCGATGAACTGAACGTTGCGGTTCACATGGGTCTTGTCAGCAGAGATTCCGCCCTTGATCTCGTTCGAGCACGGCCTCATGATGTCGAGCTGATACTCACCGGCAGGTATGCTCCCGAGAGCCTGATCGAGGTTGCCGATCTCGTAACCGAAATGGTCGAAAAGAAACACTACTATGCAACGGAAAACCTTCAGGCCCGCAAGGGCATAGAAGCCTGAGGAGGGAGTACGATGAGATATTTTGTCATTGCCGTGTTACTGGTTGCTGCTGCGACCTCAGCTGCATCGGACAGGGGAAGCCTGGACTTCAGTTTCGGGGGGGGCGCCTGGATTCCCGGGCTGATAGACTCCGATTCCGAATTGCAGGCAGGGCCTGGTATTGCTTTGTCCATTGAGATACCGATGGAAATGGGAGACATAATATTCCTCAAGACAGGTTACCGTCTTGCGTCTTCGGACAGGGCCGGATGGGATGCCGTAAACGCAATACCGCTTGTGTTCGGGTACAGGTCCTACCCCTTCTACAGACCGTATGCGGGTCCGAGGGGGCTCGAACCTCTTGTGGGCGTCTACGCTGGAGGCCTGCTCGCATGGGACAGCGCGGAATCAGACAGCCTTGAGACGTCCACAACCGGAGGAGGCGTCATCGGTCTTGAAATCGGAGCAAGGCTCAAGCTCTCCGACGAGACGTTTCTCGATCTGATCGTGTCTCCCGAATGGATTCCAATGGGGGGAGCACTTGCCGGCGAGGAGAAGAAGGACCTTTCCGGTCTGACCATATATGCAGGGATTGTTTTCTAGCGGAGAGGATCGGTTGCCCGGTTACCTTTTACCGATGATGCCGCGAAGCTCATCGAGATGTGTTATCTCGTAATCTATTCTGACATCCTGATCGCAGGCTTGTCCCGAAGGATTGAACCAGCACGTGTCGATTCCGTAGTTGTTGCCTCCACGGATATCAGAGGTCAGACTGTCTCCCACCATCAGAACCCTGTCTCTTCCGGGATTTCCCATTCTGTCGAATGCCACCTCGAAGATGCACCTGTCAGGTTTGGCGTAACCGGTTTCCTCTGATATCACTACGTCTTCAAAGTGTTGTCCGATGCTCGAGTTCGCGACTCTGGCCCTCTGAACTTCCCTGAGACCGTTGGTGATCAGCACCATACGGATACTGCCCGAAATGCTTTCGAGCAGGTCCTGTGCTCCTTCAAGAAGATCTGTTCTCGAGGAAAGAGCAGACAGATAACCGGCACTGAACGACCCGGTGTCCGATTCGACTCCGATTTCGCGAAACAGGATCTCGAACCTTTTCGTCCTGAGCCGATCAGATGTGATTCTTCCGTTCTCGAAATCGAACCAGACCTTTTCGTTGATTTCGCGATAGAGCTCCATGACTTCCCCGGAAAAGGGGATACCCCATTGTCTGCACGTATTCTCGAGAGCTGCCGCTTCGGCTTTGCAGTAATCGAAAAGCGTGCCGTCTGCATCGAAGAGAATCCAGTCGTACTTCATCTCCATGGCGGTCACCTTTCGAGAGAGGAACCTAGCTGCCCGCAGGCTGCGCCTATCCCCGCCCCCCGCGGTTTGCGCAGGATAACTGCGGGGCATCTCGGGTAGAGGAACTCGGTAAACGCCGAGACTGTATCCTCCCTGGGCGGTGCAAGCGAAAGCCCTTCAACAGGGTTGTACACCATGAGGTTGATCTTGCATGGAATACCCGCTGCAAAACGGACGAGTGCTTCGGCTTCTGCCAGTGAGTCGTTCACCCCTTGAATCAGGCAGTATTCGATGGTCACCCTTCGCTTCTTCGCTACCGCGAAATCTATCAGCGCTTTCCTGAGTTCGGGCAGAGGGAATGAGCGGGAAGCGGGTATCAGCTTCTCCCTGGTTCTGCCGACTGCGGAGTGGAGCGAAATCGCAAGACCGTACTGGCCCGGGAGCTTCGAGAACTGCTCGAGTGATCCGGGAAGACCGATAGTGGAAACCGTTATCTTACGGGACCCTATACAGATACCGCGATCATCCGTGATTATCGCCAGTGCGTCAGCTACCGGTTCGATGTTGTCGAAAGGCTCTCCCATACCCATGAGCACCACGTTGGATATCCTCCCGGGGGAAATGTTCCTCAGGAAGTAGAGCTGTGCTACTATCTCATCGGTACAGAGGTTTCTCCTGAATCCCCTGATGCCCGTCATACAGAAAGTGCAGCCCATTCTGCAGCCGACCTGAGTCGAGAGACAGGCAGTCAGGCGACTCTTCTCCGGGATGAGGACTGATTCGATCAGCATGTCATCCTCGAGCAACATTACCGCTTTTACCGTTCCGTCTTCTGCCGTCCGGGTCGAGCTTTCTCCAAGGACGGTGATGGAAGCTTTCCCTGCAAGTTCCGTTCTGGCGCTCTTGCCGAGATCGGTCATGTCGGAGAACGAGGATACTCCCCTCAAGTGGATCCACTTGAAGATCTGAGAAGCTCTGAAAGGCTTCATCCGCAGCTCACCGGACAGCCATTGTTCCAGATCATCATACGTCATCCCGCTGATGCGAGCTTTCCCTGTTCTCTGCAAGAGGTTCCTCCCCGTGAACGGACACCGGTGTATATTCTGCATCGGAGCACACAACACAATCCGGCTGGAGGAAGATAATGGACGGGAGAGTCGGCATCATAGGAGGATCCGGGATCTACGACATTCCCGGGTTCGAGGTGGAGCGTGAGGTCAACGAGGAAACTCCATTCGGAAGCCCATCGGGACCTCTGATCCTCGGGCATTACGATAAGGTTCCTGTCGCCTTCCTCCCCAGGCACGGTATCGGTCATATCCTCACTCCTTCGGAAGTGCCCTATGCTGCGAATATCTATGCCATGAAGGCATCAGGAGTCCGCACGATCATCTCTGCTTCCGCTGTCGGCAGCCTGAAACTGCAGATAGAGCCAAGGCATTTCGTTATTCCAGATCAACTCTTCGACAGGACCGGAAGCAACAGGGTTTCGACGTTCTTCGGTGAAGGCGTTGTCGCCCATGTCAGCTTCGGAGACCCGTTCTGCGACAGGCTCCGGAATATCCTGATCGCCGCCGCAAGGGATAACGGCTCGGTTGTTCACCCGGGGGGAACCATGGTGGTGATGGAAGGCCCGGCCTTCTCGACCCGTGCGGAGAGCCTGTTCTACAGATCTACCGGCGCAGCGATCATAGGCATGACCGCCCTGCCCGAAGCCAAGCTTGCCCGCGAGGCGGGCATCTGCTACGCCATCATGGCGATGTCCACCGACTACGATGTCTGGCACGAGACCGAAGAGGATGTCACGATAGAAACCGTTATCGCCAACGTGCAGGCCAACGTGGAAAACGCCCGCACGATCCTCAGCAATGCACTTCACATGCTTCACGAGCAGGATGACGCGGCATGCGGCTGCTGTGCAGGTTCCGGCACCATCATGACGGCAGTTGAAAAACGCTCTCCAAAGAAGATGGAAGACCTCAGGGTCGTACTCGAGCGCTAGCTGCCGTTCGATTGTCTTTTACCGCTTCTGGAGGTGGATGCCCTGAAAAACCCTACGGTTGGCGAACTGGGTGAACGCGCGCTGATAAGCAGAATTAGAGACCTCTTCCCTTCTCTTACGCTCATCGGTGATGACAGTGCAGTGCTCAGCCCTCTGTCCTGTCCTGTCGTCACCACCGATTCCTTTCAGGAGGGAACCCATTTTCACAGATGGTGGTGCGATCCGGATATTCTCGGCCGCCGCCTGCTCGAAGCCGCGTTGTCAGATCTCGCCGCGATGGGAGCTGAACCTGGCTGGGTGTTCGCGGCCCTCGGGCTTCCTCCCGACCTGGAGGTGCAATGGCTGGAAGATTTTTACAGAGGGCTGACCTGCAGACGGGACTGCGTACTGGCTGGCGGTGAAATCATCAGATCCGCCGCATTCACGCTGACCCTGACCGCGGTTGGCGAGGGCGGTGATCCGGGAAAACTGCTTCTGCGTTCATCTCTTGGACCGGACGACCGGTTGTGGCTGACGGGGCCAATAGGTCGCGCGGTGGATGCTCCGGCACTGCTCGACAGGGCTGGAGGCATGTCCGGACCCGGTCTGGAACCTGTCAATCCGGGGCTTGATCCCGCCTCCATCGAGCAGATCAGGGCTTTCCTGCAGCCCAGAGCCGAATTCGAAGCTTCGCGATTACTTCTGGACAGGGGAGTCCATGCTGCGATAGACATCTCGGACGGACTTATCTCGGAAGCAGCTCACCTCGCCCGGGAGAGCGGGGTGGATACACACATCCAGCTCGATCTGGTCCCCATGTTCGGCTCCGTTGCCGACAGACCGCTCGATGCCGCGTCAGCCGGAGAGGATTTCGTTCTTCTATTCGGTGCGAAGAGCGGGCAGGACTTCGCAGCAGAGGGCTTTACGAAGGTTGGCTACAGCTGCGAGGGAACCGGAAGCGTGCACGTTCACTCCGGGGGGCAGATTCTACAGACACACCTGTCAGGCTACGATCATTTCTCCTGAATTCGACCGGACCTAATCGGCAGTTATAAGTCTCGAAAGCATGATGTCCAGCGAGATCTCCGCTCCGTCTCTGAGTACTACCAGTTCCAGCGTGGAACCCTCTTCATCGGGTACGAGCAGTTCGAGTTCATCGAGGTCGTCCGCCCCAACGGGTGTCCCGTTGAGCGATACGAGGATGTCACCCTCCAGCACTCCCGATGCATCGGCGGCTGAACCGGATATCACATGCTTCACGACGATGCTGCCTTCTTCAATCTCGTACCCCAGTCCCGTCATGTCTTCGGGGAGGCCTTCTTCGTAGAGAGATGAAGGCTCGAGGATGATAGTGCCCCGGCCGTAGTCCAGGTACAGCCTGAACCGCGCGAGAATTCCTGTTCCGACAATGCCATGGAACTGTGACAGAATCGGAGTGTCTCCAAAACTGGACGAAATCCCGCAGGGAACTGTGTGCTCGCCCAGAGTGATTTCGCTCACTCTGAAGGCAACGATTTCCTCCTTGCCACCGACACCCTGGACAACCGATTGGAAAGTGGGCCGTCCACCAAGGAAATCGGGGTAATCTTCAAAGAACGTCGGGGTGAGATGAAGGTTCCCTCCCGCACCGGTATCGAGGAGGAGAGTTACCGGGATCGAATCCTCCAGAACCGCATCTATAGAAAGCAGGCTCATCGTCCGGGTTACGGGGATCGTGGGCTGATCACCGGCGTAACGGAAGGAATCAGGATCCCAGAGGGTGATCTCATTTCTGCCGAAGTCCAGCAGCGTAACGAAACGGCTCAGGAAATCGTAACCGAGTATGACACCTATGTGCTTCCCTGTGGCGGGATAGAAGGGCCTGTCGAGAGGCATGACCGCCAGGTTCTGTCCGCTCACGGTTGCCCCCGCGACCGTGTATTCGGACACGTGGACGAAGGAGACGGACTGTGCTCCTCCCAGCCCCTGTGCGACGAAGTTGCCTGTTCCTTCCAGCCCCAGTTCCGAGGCAAGGACTGAATCGACAACGGTAGCGCCTGCTCCGCTGTCAAGGAGAATCGTCACCGTCCTGCCGCAGATATCTCCCTCCAGGTAGATGTGTCCATCGGAGAGTTCGAACGGGGCCGGCTGTCCTGGAGAAGAAAGGAGCCAGTCCGTCGCACCTTCTCGAATGGAGAAGATGGAATCGGGAACCGATACGTTGTATTCGGTCAGGATGTTCCTTGATATGCTCTCCTGACCGAAAGCGGGAATGACATCCCTCGTGCTCATCGCACTGATTACGCCGCCGATATCCGTGTAATCCGAAGGGTACTGCCGGATCTCCATTCCCATGATCGTTACGGTCAGGAGAACCGGTAGCCAGGTCTTCTCCGAGAGGTAGAGTGTAACCGGGGTCTCGCCATGGATAACGACAGGCCATGCAGCGATTCCGTCTATCAGAGTATCCGACAGAAGCTCCAGGTCTGTCTGGTTCAGGAAAACATCGTAGAAGACCGTTTTCTGCGCGAGCTCCGCCTCCTGCAGAGCCTCCTGGCTTCCCAGGGATAGATGGCCGTTTCTGTCAACCGTCCAGGCGCTGTCGCCGATCATCAGGACTTCCTGCCTTACTATCCCCAGATCGATGGTCGTACGGCCGCTGAACGGCTCTCTTACCCACCAGGATTCGGTCGTTCCCGACAGTCCTGCAATGGTGATGCTGTCGGTCGTGTGGATCACCCTCAGGGCTTCGAGGTTTTCACGCCCTCCGGTTGCTTCGAGGAACCGTTCGACTACGTACTGCAGATCGATCACTTCTTCCGGTGCCGGTCCACAGGATTGAGTGAGGAGCGTCAGGACGATCAGCAGCGGGATTGTTCTCATCCATCGATCCTTTCAGCGGACAAATGCGGCGCTCATTCCAATCTCCAGGTCAGCCTCCTGCGAAGGGTAGAGGACGACCAGTTCACTTCCATCCGTGCTGAGAAGATCCCAGAGTGGAATGACATCCGTGGGGCAGTGACCAATGGCAAAGAGCGTGTCGGTCCTGAAGAAGAGGGGATCCAGCGGCAGACCGGGTAAGTCTTCGTCCAGGAGATTCCAGGCATGGAAGACGAGGCTGTCGCCTCTTCGTATGAGCCCTCCCACTATGCTGAGGCTGAGATCCAGATCGGCTGATCGCTCCCGAAGCATCAGTGACATGTCGAAACATGGACCGCTTCCCGAATACTCCTCGGGGACGGGTATGCCGCCCATCAGTTCTGAAATATTCCGAAGGCTGGTTCCGGCAAGGGGGTCGGGGATTGGTCTGAACGTGTAGGGCTCCTGCCTGATTCTCAATTGTACAGATGCCACGCGGGTTTCGGATGGTGCGAGTGTGTCGATGAGAAGCGACAGGAGACCTCCATCGCGGGAATATTCTCCCCCGATGATCTCGATGGTCTGGTAGGGAGCGTGGGAAACCGGAACGGGTACGATCAGCGTGAGATCGATCACCGGGTTACGGCCGTTGTTCGTGACGAAAGTTTCGAGAACCAGAACCGTATCCAGCGCTGTCGATCCAGCTCGACGGTTTCCCAGCCAGAGGATGACTTCCGGTTCGGAGACGGGTATAGAGATAGTGCCGTAGTACATTGCTGCATCCTGAAATCTGCCTGAAATTTCGAGAAGTCTGCCCATATCGAGCATGGATTGACCTTCCTCTCCCGCTGCCAGCTCTGCGAAGAGAAGAGCCCGTTCAGGCACCTCGCCCAGGGTGACGAGTTTCCAGCATGAATCCGCCGGGGAAAACGGGTATGCAAGAAGCGACATGAGAAGAACGATCATTTTCGCAGACCCTTGATCGGGTCGAGTGATGCAGCCTTCACTGCGGGCACGATTCCCGAGGCTATGCTGAGAACCATGGCCGCTGCTGCAATGACGGCGATGTTCGGGAGCGAGATGTTCAGCGGCATGTTCTCATGGAAGGAGTAAACGTCCGGAAGATGGATGAGATCCGTGTAACCGATGACGTAGCAACCCGCAAGGCCGATTATTACTCCAGCCGCAATACCGACGGAACCAACCAGTACTCCCTCCCAGAGGAAGACCTTCATTATCAGCTTTCTTGCAGCGCCCATAGCCTTGAGGATGGCGATGTCCTCGGTTCTCTCGACCACAGACCTTGATATCGTTCCGACGATGTTGAACGTGGCGACGAGAATAATGAGAAGGATTGCCATGAAGGAGCCGAGCCGTTCGAGTTTCATCGAAGCCGTCAGGCCTGGATTCCTTTCCTGCCAGGTCTCTATCCTGACGTGATCAGGCAGGAGTGGAGACAGGGCTTCGGCAGCATCATCCATGCTGTATCCCTCCGCAGGTCTTATCGAAATGCCGCTGTATCCGCCCTCCGGCATGTAAAGCCTCTGGGCGAGTTCGAGCGGGAGATAGGCTATCGACTGGTCGTTGACCGGCAGCCCGGTTTCGACAGCGCCGATCAGTATCGCTCTCGCAATACCGAAGTTTCTGGAGGAGAAAAGCGATTTCGGTGAGAAGAAGTAAATCGTGTCACCGCTTGCATGCGCGAATTCCTCAGCAAGGTACAGACCCATTACGGTACACGGGTATCCGTCTTCCAGTCTGAGAATGGCGCTTCCGTAAGACATTCTCGAAGCCATATCTGTAGCATCGAATTCCCTATCGGGCTCGACTCCCCGGACGATGCATCCGGCATCCATATCTCTTCTGGGAAGCCGGGCAATGGCTTCGCCTTCGACGTAAGGTGAGATGGAGCCTATCTGTGATAGGCTCTCGAGTGAATCGAGAAGGGAGTCGGGAAACGCGAATCCGGCACCTTCGACGGGAACGATAACAAGCGGAGCGTCGACAATGAGAACTGATTCGCGAATGAATTCCTCCAGCCCCGACATCACGCTCATCACTACTACAAGTGCCGCAACTCCAAGTGCAACACCGGCTACACTCACAATTGTGGAGAAGGCGATGTGCCGTCTATGTGGGTGCCGTTGGATGTATCTCCAGGCCAGATGCCACGAGAGGGAACCCATCACGTCTCCCTGTGCTAGATGAATAGTAACGAAACTATGGCCTATGGAATATATATGATCGATATTCGGGGTTGTGTTCCCGGCGGAAAGGATCGATCGGATCGGGGAGCCCTTGCTCTCGATCCGACCGTAACCTGAGGGGAGAACGGTGCCTCTTCTGCTCCTGCTGTCACTTCTGCTGACAACAGCGCCTCTGGATTCAGAGCCAGTGCTGCTTCTCTACTCGGGGGACGAGGGCGCTTCAGTCCGGATAACCGTGCCCGAACCTGTGTTCATCAGCACTCCTGACGGAGTGTATCCTCGGCTTCAGGGTGCAGGTCTGTCGTCGCTGGAAGGTGATTTCCTGAGACCGGAGTACTCGTTCTGCATTCCCCTCCCGCCAGGAGTCGAGCCCGAGATCGAATTCTCAATCGCTGCAATGCGGCCACCCGCACACGTACGGGAGGAGTGGGCTCTTACGCCGGAGCTTATCGGTATTGGTCTCGATACTCGCGAAGTGGTGCCTTCATCACTTCCCGCTCCCGTCCCCGTTGATCCGGTCGTTGTGAGTGTGATGCGGCTTGCCGGAACCCGAATGGCTGTAGTATCCGTTCGCCCATTCTACGGTACTTCTCTTTCCGAATGCGCTGCGGAGATCACCGTCAGCATCGGTTGGTCCAGAACACCGGGTGGAAGAGCACCGGATGGTTCCCTTGCCGGTCTTGTTGCCCTGCCCGGTACTCTAGTCTGGTCCATCGATCCGGTGAGAGGAAGCGAAAGCACGTTCTGGGGCAGACCCTGGGCAAGGATGTCCATACTGGACACAGGTTTCTACAGCGTTACCGGTCAGGAACTCTCCGATGCGGGTATCGACGTGACGGGAGCATTGTCGGCTACACTAGCCATGTATACCGGCCCCGGCAGACAGTTCTCTCTCGAACAGCCGGAAGAGGAGCACTCCCTGACCGGTGTAGCCATACTCGTCGAGGATGGAGGCGATGGTTACTTCGACTCTACGGACTCTCTCATGTTCTTTGCCCAGTCACTGAGTCGTTTCGAACCGACCGGGGGAAACAGCCTCGAGCGGACCTACCACAGGTATGCCACCCATAACGTGTACTGGCTGACCTGGGGAGGGGAGAGCGGCCTTAGGATGTCCTCGCTGCCCGTTCCACCCGATGGATCCCCGGCGTGGGGTGATTCACTTGCAGACAACGTATGGATCGAACACGAGACCAGCTGGCTGCCCGAATTCGAGACGAACACAGGCTGGGCCTGGTCAGCCCTCTACAAGAACACTCCAGGGTATTTCTACTTCTCCTCTCCGTCTCCCGAAGCTTCCGGTCAGATCACGGTCTCACTGATCGCTGACGAGAAGGGGGCCAACGAGATCCATGCCTACATGGGATCGGTTCTCATCGGTGTCGGCTTTGCCAGAAACAAAGGGAGGAATACGCTCGTATTCGAGGATGTGACAATGGATCAGTCACTGAACCAGCTTAAACTCCTTTTCGTCGACGGGCCGGCAAACATCTACCTCGACTACATCCATGTCATCTATCCCAGGAGCCTGTCCAACGGTACCGGTCGTGAACTCTTTTTCAACCGCAACAACTTGGGGAAGCACACCTTTACTCTGGGCGGTGCTGTTCCGGAAACCT
Source organism: uncultured bacterium (assembly GCA_965371785.1). GTDB lineage: Bacteria > Fermentibacterota > Fermentibacteria > Fermentibacterales > JCC-6 > CBDUZS01. The sequence goes on along the minus strand of CBDUZS010000001.1, from coordinate 8,805 downwards.
CGAGCGGAGAACGTTGTGAACTCTTCGATGTTACCGATCCCTTCCTGCCGCTGAGCCTGTCCGATGTCGTCCGGATGAATGATCAGCTCGGCTTTTCTCATGAGATCAATTCGTACAGCAGGCTCTTCGCCGTAAATCCCGAGGACTGGAAGAGCCCGGATTCGATGGTCGCCGCAAGCCCGGGCCGAATCCTGGGCAGCCTGGTGCCAGGTGATGCGGTCGTTGTCATCGCAGACGAGTTTCAGGATTACATCTCTCCGATTTCTGCGCTGTATGCACTGAGGGGGCAGACCACCGCCTCTGTCATGGCCGGTGAAGTCTACGATGAATTCGGTCAGGGAATCAGAGACCCGGGTGCGATTCGCTCTTTCTTCCGATTCACACAGGACGAATGGGATGTTCCAGCCGAGGAACTGCTCCTTATTGGTGATGGGAATTACGATCCCCTCATGTACATCACGCCGGAGAAGACCCTCATACCGGTCTGCATCTTTCTCGACGATGAGGAAGGTCAACTGATAGAGGACTGCTTCGTCATTGCGCACGAAGGCGGTGAACTCCCCGAGGTTCCCATCAGCAGGATCTCCGTCAATACAGTCGGGGAGCTGACTGACTACATCGCAAAGATGATCGGTTACGTTTCGGGCAGTTCTGCCGGGGAATGGTGCAACCGGGTTGTACTCATAGCAGATGACGAATGGGGTCATCATTTCAACGAGACACAGCACGTAAGAACCTGTGAGGTGCTTGCAGACACTCTGTTGCCTCCGGACCTGGAGAGGAAAAAATTCTACCTCATAGAATATCCCTGGCCTCCCGGCACGGTCCCCGAGCCAAGCAGTGTTCATCCGGAGAAACCCCTTGCTCGGCAGGATCTCATTTCACTGCTCACCGAGGGTTGCAGCTCCTTTTCGTTCTTCGGGCACGGCTCGTATGGCCAGATAGCCGGAGAAAAACTTCTTATTACAAGCGATCTTTCACAGATCGACAACGGTCCGAGATTGCCCCTGGCCTGTTTCGCGACCTGCAACGTCGGTCAGTTCGATCTGATTTCAACCGATTGCCTGGGGGAGGCATTCGTACTGAAACCGGATGGCGGATCGATCGCAACAATTGCCGCAACAAGGGGAACCTATTCCGCACAGAATGAGAATCTCTACGTCACCGTTTACGATCTCCTGTACAACCAGGATGAATACTCCATCGGAGAGGCTCTCTGGGCCGGCAAGATTGCTAACCCTGGAGTGCACAGGAACCTCTACAACGTTCTGCTGGGTGACGGGGGCACGATCCTCATAAGACCGGACCTGGAGCCGGAAACCATCAGCATCGACGAAGACGTTCTCAGCAGGGGGAATCTGAACACGGCTCTATCCAGTTCCCCCGGCCCTGCTATCGGCTGGTTCAGCGCCTGGGAGAGCGGTGGTTACACTACTTACACCTGCCTTGGTGGAGCCGAGATAACCTATCTGAAATATGGGAGCAGAGCATTTTCGGGAGTCGTTGAGGCGTATGGTTCCGGACCGGAAACTATCGAGTTCTTCATGCCTGTACAGGCTGATACGGGATCGTATGGACGATGTTCGATGATCTGGCTGAACGGTAACTCCATGCAGGTCGCTTTCAGGGAATGGATAGACGTAATCGATACTGGAGAGCACCCGGAAGACAGCATCGGCCCGGAGATGGATCTCATGGTGAACGGTCTCAGGCAGTCCGACCAGCCCGAGGTGTGGGGACAGGTTACGCTTCAGGCAACACTATCCGATGAGAGCGGTATCTGTGCTCTGGGCGGTTCGGCTGGAAGAGCGATACTGATGAGCCTCGATACCCAGGGATTCGATCTCAGCTCCCATTTCTCGTACCGGGCAGGAAGTTACACTACTGGTGATATCGAGTTCGAGCTGCCTGAGCTGTTCGAAGGAAACCACAGGCTGATCGTTGCCGCGTGGGATGGCATGGGTAACGGCTCGCAGGATACACTCGATTTCGTTGTTGTGCAGGCTCCACTCGATCTCATGACAGGTGTATTCGTCCATCCAAATCCTGGTTACGGACAGAGGACTTTCAATTTTACCGTTGCCTTCGACGGCGTCTGTGAAATATCGGTGTACACCGTGAGTGGCCGGAAGATATGGAGGACTGGCGCAACATGTCACTCCGGGTACAATCAGGTACTCTGGAACGGCAGGGATATGGATGGAGACTTCCCCGGCTCAGGAGCTTACGTGTATCGAATCGAGTTCGATTCGTATCAGTCCGGAAGTACATCCATCACGGATGTATTTGCAATCCTTCGAGAGTAGAGATGCAGGGCTGCGAAGCGAGAGCACGGGAACTGATAGCCCGATCGGTCAGACCGGTTGTTTTTACTGGTTCGGGTATGTCCTCTGAGAGCGGCATAAGGACGTTCCGGGGAGAGGATGGTCACTGGCGTGAACACCGCGCAGAGGATCTCGCAACTCCCTCGGCGCTGCGAAGAGACCCCCGGCTTGTCTGGGAATGGTACCGGGACAGACTGATCGCAGGTGAAGACGTGGAGCCTCACGCAGGATACGGAGCGTTAACCGATCTCCAGACGATGAAAGGCAGGTTGCCTGTCATTACCCAGAACGTCGACGGACTCCACCAGATGGCGGGACACGTGGACGTAATAGAACTCCATGGCAGCCTTTTCACGGCATCCTGCATCGATAGGTGCGGGTACCGTACTCACCTGTCACCCGGTCTCCTCGATGTGCTTCCTCCCCCCTGCGAGTGCGGGAGCTATCTCAGACCGGATGTCGTTCTGTTCGGAGAGCCGTTGCCTTCCGAATCCTTTTCCCGAGCATGTGATCTTGCCGGTGAGTGTGATCTAATGCTTGTCGTCGGAACGTCCATGATTGTATATCCGGCAGCGGGAATACCATACACTGCACTGGCCGCCGGTGCCCTTGTGATCGAGGTCAACCCTGAGGAAACCGAGTTCACCGGTACTCAGGGTGTTCTCTCCATCAAGGGTTTTGCGGGGGCCGTACTCCCGGAACTGATCGGAGAGCTGGACACATGACCGTTCCACTGAATCTCCTGCTGATCTGCATTGCTGCTTCCGGTGCCCGTACCGCTGGACAGCCCGGCTTCTCCATCGAACTGAACTTTTCTCTTCCCCATATCCGCGAGATCGATGATGCCACGTTTCTGGAGGCCGAGGGCCTGAGACACAGGTTCGTTCCGGGTGAACCGATTCTTCCCGTCAGGACTCTTTTCGTGCCCGTTCCACCCGGCGTCTATCCGGACCTGGAGTTCTCAGTCCTCTCGGGAAGCGCTTTGCATCTTCCCTCAGGAATCATGCGAACCCCTGCGGTTCTCGGAGAGGGGCTCGAAACACGTTACGAATCGGTTGAGGAAATTGCGGGACCATCCGAGAACGTTGTTCTACGTGGCGTAATACCGCTTGCCGGATCCCGGGTAGCCATCGTTGACGTCTTCCCCGCGTTAGGCAACGTGCCGTCATTCTGGGCAACCGACATAAGGATTCAACTCTCGTGGCCCGTTGTGAGCGGAGCACTTCCGATTCCCGAAGGGCATCCACTCGGTAAAGTTACAGGGCACAATGCGCTATACTGGCCGACAAGCACTGGCGAAAGGGCCGAAAGCTATTTCTGGGGAAAACCATGGGCCAGGCTGTCCATCGGGGAAACTGGAGCTTACTCGGTTCTGGGTTCAGAGCTGGAAGACCATGGCTGCGCGGTTACCGGCACACCAGTCCAGTCCCTGGCAATGTTCACCGGACCGGGAAGGGAATTCTCTTCCGTTCCGGAAACCGGGCACTCGCTGTCCGAGGTCTCCATTATCGTTGATGACGTTGACTCCGACGGCCTGTTCGATGCCGAAGACAGAATCCGTTTCATGGCCAGATCGCTTGACAGATGGGAATACTCTGACCCTCAGATCCTCGAATGGATCTGCAACAGGTACGCAACCCATAACGTGTACTGGCTCACATGGGGTGGTGCTGCAGGCACCCGGATCACCGAGCTCCCTGCTCCTCCCGACGGCTCCCCATCGTGGGGTCCGCTGTTCTCTGGCCATGACTGGTTCGAGGAGAACCATACATGGCTCCCGTCCTACGAGACCCGTACGGGCTGGACATGGATGTCGACGGGTCCCGGCGGCAGCATGTCAATGTCATTCGATACGGAGGAAGTCTACGGTCCCGGCTCGATTGAGATCATGCTCATACCCACTGTCGGTGGAAACAATCTGGTAACGGTCTCCCTGAACGGTACACAGGTAGGGACGGACAGCTGGTACGGTGCCGGCCCTCACATGATGGTGGTCTCCTCTCTCGATCTCGATACGCACAACACTCTCGAAATATTTTTTGCCGAGGGGGGCTTCGAATCCCTGCTCGAACTGGATTACGTCCACGTCGAATACGAGCGTGGAACCGGGGATACCGGCGGCTCGGCTCTCTATCCGGGCCTCATGGCAACCGGCAGATTCCTCTTCGATCTATCCGGTCTTGATCCGGGCAGCAGGATTTTCGACCTGACCGACTTCTCGGCTCCCGTTGAGTTCACCGACATGGAACGGACGGCTGATGCAGTCAGTTTTGCCTGCTCGATATCCCAGTATTCTGTCCTGATGTCCGTCAACCCCGATGACTGGAACACACCTGATTCGATCGGCAGCGCGTCTCCCGGACGCCTCGTCGGAAGCATCAGCGAAGGTGACAGGCTGATAGTCACGCCACCGGGGTTCTGGAGCGGTGTATGGGGGCTTGCCGCCATCCAGGAGGAGTCTGGGCACATCCCGGTCGTAGCCACCACTCGTGAAATCTATGACGAATTCGGTCAGGGAGTCGCGGATCCGGGGGCAATAAGATCGATGGTGAGATGGGGAATAGACAGCTGGACTCCCGGTCTTGCAGGCGTGATCCTGGCCGGTGACGGCCACTACGATTACCTCGGGAATACGACCTCACAGCCCGTTCTCGTTCCCCCCTGGATCGGGCTTGGTTCGGGAGGTGGCGGTGACTGCTTCGATGATTACTTCGTCATGACCCATGCCGGATCCGTGCTTCCGGAGATTCCTATCGCCAGGATACCTGCGGACAACAGCACTGAACTGGGAACCTGCACGGCCAAGTCGATCGCTTACCGTCCCGGCGAGAGCGACGGAACATGGATGAACAGATGTCTCATCGTGGCAGACGATGACTGGGGACAGAACGAGCATTGGAACGAGACCGCACACACAAACCAGTGTGAACTGATCGCCGAGGAGGCTCTGCCGAGACACGTAGACAGGTATAAGTTCTTTCTCATAGAGTACCCCTGGCCGCCGGGCACACCATCGGGACCACATCCTGACAAACCCGATGCCAGAGCGGATCTCATCGATCTTTTCAGCGAAGGTATGGGAGCATTCATCTACATCGGACACGGATCCGCTGGGCAGATTGCCCATGAGAAGATATTGCTCTCGAGCGATATAGACCTTCTGGCAAACGGCTCCAGGCTGCCCCTTTCGATCTGGGCTACGTGTGATGTGGGCCAGTTCGACAATCCTGGGACAGACGCAATCGCCGAGGATCTGATCAACACTCCACAGGGTGGGAGCATCGCAGCGATTGCCGCCACCAGGGGATGCTACTCGGTAGCCAATTACGAGCTGGGAAGAGCAATTCTCGACTCCCTCTACTCAATGCAGGATCTCACAATGGGGGAAGCGCTGTGGCTGGCAAAGATCAGCGAATCAGGCTCCTACCACTACAACAACAGGTTCTACGTCCTCTTCGGATATCCGGACTTCGTTCTTCCATCCACTGACCACGGAGCCGTCGTTTCGATAGAGGGTGACACACTTCGGAGCGGTGAGATCAATTCCATCTCCGGCAGCGGTTTCCCTCCCGAAGGCCTGGCAATGATCGAGATCAGGGAATCTTCGACTCCCGCTTCGTATACGTGCCTTGGTGGAGCCGTCATAGAGTACCTGAAGTACGGCGGTTCGGCCTTCAGGGGTTCAATACCGGTGGAGCTGGGTCAGTTCGAAATGGGCTGCATCATTCCCTTGCAGGCTGATACAGGTTCCTGGGCGAGAGTTGTCGCCACTTCCATCGGAAGTTCTGATATCTCGACCGGAGCCGTAGATCCTGCTCAGCTGGTTACCGGAACTCCTTCGGGAGACGACTTCACCGGCCCGGCGATTGCCATGTGGATACGCGGGTACGAAGGAGTCGAAGAACCTGTTGTGTCCGGAGATGTGATACTCGAAGCAGATCTCGAGGATTCGAGTGGAATCTGTTTCCTGGGAGGAGAGGGAAGGCAGCTGAGGTTGTTCGTAAACGGAGAAAGCAGGGATGTGGGCAGGTGGTTCAGCTACAACCAGGGAAGCACGACGAAGGGACGGCTCTCATACGAACTGTCCGATCTCGCGGCAGGAAGTTACACGCTGATCCTGTCGGCACAGGATGGTGTAGGCAATCACTCCCTGGATACGCTGCTCCTCGAGACCCTCGATGCGGATGAGATCTCGATAACCGAAACGATCGTCTACCCGAACCCCGGCTCCGGGAGAAGGTGTTTCAGCTTCAGGCTGTCCGCTGCCGCTTCCGTCTCGGTTACGATATACACCGTCAGCGGGAGGCGGATCCAGAGCCTTTCCCTTTTCTGTGGTCAGGGCTACAACCAGATCATCTGGGATGGACTCGATGCCGACGGAGACGCGCCGGCATCAGGCAGTTATATCTATAGACTTCTGGCAACCGCAGAGGGCAGTTCTGTATTCGAGAACCAGGTCGACAGCATTGGTGTGCTTGCGATCGTAAGGGAGTGATCAAGTCGGGCAAGAGCAAATCCTCGAACGAAAAAATCTCCTGGCTCTGGAAACAGGTCGAACTCGCCAGGCAGGAGAACGATGCAGAGAGGGCCAGAGAGGGCCTTGAAAGACTGCTTGCCGATCCTTCCGTCAGGAACACTGCCGATGAAAACCTGGCCGTACTCAACCTGTGTCAGCTGGAACTCGACGAGGGAAACCCGCACGGTGTCGCTCAGCGAATGGACGGCTTCGAGTGGTTCGGTCTTCCCGGACCGGCAGCGCTCCTTCTGGCCTCAGGAATCTTCCTCAGGCTTGAGTGGTTCGACCGGGCACAGGATTCTCTCGAGCAGTATCTTTCCGTTTTTCCCGAAGACCTCGATGCTAGAAGGAAACTCGGGCTTGTTCTCCTCATGAAGGACCGCGATTCCGAAGCGGAAAGACTTCTCCTTGGTGTTGCACGTAGAGAGAAATACGGCATACCTTCGACTCTTACCTACCTCGCCATGCTCGAGGCGAAATCGGGACGCCTGGAGGAAAGCCTTCACCTTCTGCTCAAGGCAAAGGACCTGGCTCCTTCCGATCAGCACATAGAGCATACACTCCTTAGAATCGAGGCACTCAGGGTCAGCCTGAAGAGAAAGGCCATGACACACGATGATCTTCCCCTGGAAGATATCGTGGCGGGGATGGTTTCCGGCATGCTCGATCTTCATGGGTACTCCGGCGAGAAGGCTGCTCAGGCAAGGAAGATATGGGATCACTTCTGTTCCGGGCGTTCTCCCAAAGGCAGGAAACCTGCCATCTGGGCTGCAGCGCTCGAGTATGCGGTCACGAGATCCGGCCCTCATTTCACACAGGAGCAGCTGGCTTCGGAATTCGGAGTATCGGTCAGCCAGCTGAGAGAACATTACAGCGAACTCTCGAGTCAGATTGACCTCTCAGAATACATCAGCGGAGACCTCTTGAACGAGACCGAACGGGAAGGCTCCACCCTCTCGAAACTTGTCAGGAGGGAAGAGCTTGCCGAGGTTCTTGCCGGTGTCTCCCACCATTTCCCAGAGTTCAATGGTCCGGGAGAGGCCGTCGAGTGGGTCTTTGACCGTGTCGCGCCGCAGACCGAAGCAGAACGCAGGGAAATAGAAAATTTCATCGGCTTTCTCTGGCGAAAGAAAACTCGCTGATAGAGAGCCGTCCCTTTCGACAGCATGAATACTCCCTGTTATACTAAGGGTTGCTTTGATCCAACCGCCAGGTGTGAAGAACCATCACAGAAAAGATAGGATGAATCAATGAATTCGAAGAAGTTCGTATACCATTTCGGCAGCACGGGCACGGATGGTAATCGTGGCATGAAGGAACTTCTCGGTGGGAAGGGTGCAAACCTTGCTGAAATGACCAGCATAGGTCTTCCCGTTCCGCCGGGTTTCACGATATCGACCGAAACATGCGATCTCTTCGGCAAACTGGGAAACAAGTGGCCCGAGGGTCTCGAGGACCAGATCAGAGAGGGCATCACGAAGCTCGAACGTGAGACCGGAAAGAAGTTCGGAGACAGGTCCAACCCCCTTCTCCTTTCAGTCCGAAGCGGAGCTGCCGTCTCCATGCCCGGCATGATGGATACCGTACTCAACCTCGGAATCAACGAGGAAACGTTGTTGGCTCTTGCTGAGCAGAATGGCAACCCACGCTTCGCATGGGATTCTTACCGCAGGTTCATGCAGATGTTCGGCGATGTGGTCATGAACGTTCCGCACGAAGGTTTCGAGGGTATTCTTCACTCCCTCAAGGAGTCGAAGGGTATAAAGCTCGATACCGAACTCGATGTGGAAGACCTCAAGAAGCTGGTGCGACTCTACAGAGACCTTTACATCGAGCAGATCGGAAAGGACTTCCCGTCTGACCCATGGCTTCAGCTGCACCACGCAATCGATGCGGTGTTCGGTTCCTGGGGTAATCCCCGAGCAATCAAGTACCGCGAACTCAACAATATAAAGGATCTTGTCG